>NZ_JBSGBF010000027.1:0-86484 GCF_053601115.1 Streptomyces sp. NPDC004788 | reverse complement strand
GGCCCGGGCGGCGCCTCCTGGTCGAGGAGGCGCAGCCGGGCCGCCGCGTAGCCGCTGGGTCCGGTGTCTTCGGTGTCGTCACACACGTCGATGTTGGTCACCAGCGGCTCCTTACAGCTCGGTGCAGGACAAGCTCGGCGCAGGACAAGCTCGGCGCGGGACGAGCTCGGTGCGGGCTCGGTCGCTCTACAGCGCGTCCGGTCCGCGTTCGCCGGTGCGGACGCGTACGGCGGTCTCGACCGGCACGCTCCACACCTTTCCGTCACCGATCTTGCCGGTACGGGCGGCCTTCACGACGACCTCGATGAGCTGTTCGGCGTCGTCGTCCTCGACGAGGACCTCGATGCGGATCTTGGGGACGAGGTCGACGGTGTACTCGGCGCCGCGGTAGACCTCGGTGTGGCCGCGCTGGCGGCCGTATCCGCTGGCCTCGGTGACGGTGAGCCCGTGGACGCCGAAGGCCTGCAGGGCCTCCTTGATCTCGTCGAGCCGGTGCGGCTTCACGACCGCGGTGATCAGCTTCATGCGTCGACCTTCTTCTTGTTCTCAGCCGATGTCGATACGGATGCGGTGGCGCCGGCGGTGCTGCGTCCGGCGATGCCGCCGCCCGCCCCGCTGAAGTCGTACGCGGTCTCGGCGTGCTCGACCTGGTCGATGCCGGAGATCTCGTCGTCCTCGGTGACCCGCATGCCCATCGTCCTGTCGATGACGAACGCCAGGACGGCGGAGACGATCAGCGAGTAGGCGAGGACGGAGAAGACGCCGACGGCCTGCTTGCCCAGCTGTTCGAAGCCGCCGCCGTAGAGGAGGCCCTTGGCCTTGGACTGGACGCCGCCGGTGGCGAAGAGGCCGACGAGGAGGGAGCCGACGACACCGCCGACGAGGTGGACGCCGACGACGTCGAGGGAGTCGTCGTAGCCGAACTTGTACTTCAGGCCCACGGCCATGGCGCACAGCAGACCGGCGATGACGCCGATGGCGATGGCGCCGAGCGGGGAGCAGGAGCCGCCGGACGGGGTGATGGCCACGAGGCCGGCGACGGCTCCGGAGGCGGCGCCGAGGGTGGTGAAGGAGCCGTGGCGGAGCTTCTCGTAGGCGAGCCAGGCGAGCATGGCGGCGGCGGTGGCGACCTGGGTGTTGACGAACATGACGGCGCCGACGCCGTCGTCGTTGCCGAGCCACGAGCCGGCGTTGAAGCCGAACCAGCCGAACCAGAGCAGTCCGGCGCCGAGCATCACGAGCGGGAGGCTGTGCGGGCGCATCGGGTCCTTCTTGAAGCCGACGCGCTTGCCGATGACGAGGATGACGCCGAGGGCCGCGGCGCCGGCGTTGATGTGGACGGCGGTGCCGCCGGCGAAGTCGATGACGCCCAGGTCGAAGAGCCAGCCGCCGGTGCCCCACACCCAGTGCGCGACCGGGAAGTAGACGATCGAGACCCACAGGGTGATGTAGAGGGCCCAGGCGCTGAACTTGACCCGGTCGGCGAGGGCGCCGCTGATGAGGGCGGGGGTGATCACGGCGAACATCAGCTGGAAGACGGCGAAGACGTACACCGGGATGGTGTAGCCGTCCCAGAGCTCGGTGAGGCCGATGCCGCTGAGGCCGACGTAGTCGGAGGACCAGGCGAGGACGGAACCGATGTCGGTGCCGAAGGCGAGGCTGAAGCCGAAGAGCACCCACAGGATCGTGACGATCCCGAGGCTGATGAAGCTCATCATCAGCATGTTGAGGGTGGACTTCACGCGGACCATGCCGCCGTAGAAGAAGGCGAGGCCCGGGGTCATCAGCATGACCAGGGCGGAGCAGATGAGCATGAACCCGGTGTTGGCGGCGGACAGCGTGGGCGTGTCCGCTGCCAGGGTCGTGATGGCTGATGCCATCGGCGTCTCCTCGTCGTCGTTGCGGCCTGTGCGGGGCGGGGCCGAGGGGGCGGGGCCGGGCCGCGGGCCGTGAGGGGGGCCGGGGCCGGGGGCCGGTTATGCGCCAGAGATTCGCGCAGGCCGGTTTCCGCCGATGCCGCTCGATGTTTCGCCGCAGTGACGAAGGCGCCGGGCGTGTTACGCGGCCGTGAACGGCCGGGGCGCCGCCGGACGCGGGGGAACGCGGGCGGGCGCCGCCGGACGCGGGGGGATGCGGGTGGACGCCGCCGGACGCGGGGTGGACGCGGGGTGGACGCCCGTACACGCAAGCCGGCCGCGTCGGTCGTCCGTGTGTCCGTGCGGCGGGGGAGCCGAGTCGGGGTTACGGGACGGCCGGCGCGGCCGGGGTCTTCGCGGTGCGGAGCGTGACGCTCAGACGGCCTCCGCGGTCTCGGGGAGCAGCGCGGTGAGCCGGTCGGTGAGGTGGACGACCTCGGCGACGTCGCCGAAGTCGCGGGCGGCGGTGTCGACGGTCTTGCGCAGTCGGGTGTTGACCCGCTCGGAGCGGACCTTGCGGGCGATGCCGAGGGCCTTCTCGGCGAGCACCACGGACTGCTCGGGCTCGCGCTTGAGCAGGTGGACGGTGGCCATGCCGATGAGGTTGAGGGCGTACGAGCGCTGGTGCTCGGGGTCCTTCTCGAAGAGCTCGACGGCCCGCTCCATGACGGGCTCGGCGAGCGAGGCGTAGGTCGGGGAGCGTCCGGCGACGTAGGCGAGGTCGCGGTAGGAGTGCGAGTTCTCGCCGTTGAGCTCGGCCTCGGAGAAGAAGCGGATCCAGTCGGGCTCGGGCTCGCCGTCGAGGCCGACGTCGGAGAAGGTGTCCTCGGCCATCCGCACGGCCCGCTTGCACTTGGAGGGCTGGCCCATGTTCGCGTAGGCGCGGGCCTCCATCGCATACAGCATGGCCTGGGTGCGCGGGGTGGCGCAGTCCCGACTGCCGTACTGGGCGAGGTGGATGAGTTCGAGGGCGTCGTCGGGCCGGCCGAGGTGGATCATCTGGCGGCTCATGCTGGAGAGGATGTACGAGCCGAGGGGCTTGTCGCCGGCTTCCTTGGCGGCGTGCAGGGCGAGCACGAAGTACTTCTGGGCGGTGGGCTGGAGGCCCACGTCGTAGCTCATCCAGCCGGCGAGTTCGGCGAGTTCGGCGGCGCACTTGAAGAGGCGCTGGGCGACGGGGCCGGGCTGCGGCTCCTGGAGCAGGTCGGTGACCTCGTGGAGCTGGCCGACGACGGCCTTGCGGCGCAGTCCGCCGCCGCACTGGGCGTCCCACTGGCGGAACATGGCGGTGGTCGATTCGAGCAGGTCGAGCTCGACCGGGGAGAGCCGGTGGGTGCGCCGGTCCTCGGCGGGCGCGGGCTGCGGCTCGCCGACCGGGGTGGGCACCAGCCAGCGCTGCATGGGCTCGATGAGGGAGGGCCCGGCGGCGAGCTGGAGCGAGGAGCCGAGGAAGCCGCGGCGGGCGAGCATCAGGTCGCTGCGGGAGAACTCGCTGAGCAGGGCGACGGTCTGCGGTCCGGCCCAGGGCAGGTCGACGCCGGACACGGACGGCGACTGGTGGGCGGTGCGCAGACCGAGGTCCTCGACGGCGACGACGGAGCCGAAGCGCTCGGAGAACAGCTCGGAGAGGATCCGCGGGATGGGCTCGCGGGGCTGTTCGCCGTCGAGCCAGCGGCGCACCCGGGAGGTGTCGGTGGAGATGTGGTGCGCGCCCATCTGGCGTGCCCGGCGGTTCACCTGGCGCGCCAGTTCGCCCTTCGACCAGCCGCTGCGCACGAACCACGAGCTCAGCTGCTCGTTGGGGCGCTTGCCGGCAGTCGTACCGTCTGCGCCGTTGCCGCCCACTGGAACGCCCCCATCCACCTGATGCCTTGCGAACCCCTGACAGGATGCCGTGTTTCGCGGTGCTCGTCCGGCGTTTGTACTCCTCCGAACAGAAAACCGGGTTGCCTCCGGCATACCCAACCGTGCAAAACACCCCGGGTTCGTGTACCGAAGGTAATCCTACGATCACCCGTCCGGGCATGGCGTTTCAAGAAACGCCACCATTCGCCACCCCTTCGAATGAACTCGCCGCGCGGGGAACACGATTCACTTGACATGTGACAGGACGGGGTCGGTGAACCGGAGCGCGAGGAGGCGCGCGTGACGGTTCGCACCACCCGCCGCACGACCGCGCGCCCCTGCCGGGGGAACGACCGGCGCGGGAGCGTGGCGGACGGTAGCGGTGCTCCTCCGGTCCGTAACCACCGGCGCGTTCGACCCGTTGGAGGGGGCATGGGCTTCACGATCGGCGGCATTCGTGAGATGCGGTCCGGCTCACGTCGCCGCGTACGCACCAATGAGTGCACCGCGGTGGCGGAGTACACGGGCCTGTGGGGCTGGGACGTGGTCCCGGGGGCGCGCGCGGTGGCCGGCCGGTGCTCCTGCGGCGATCCCGGCTGTACGGCTCCGGGGGCGCACCCGCTCTCCTTCGCCGAGCCGGTTCCGGCGGGCGCGGGCCTGGACGTCGCGACCAAGGCGTGGTCGGAGTACCCGGGCGCGGCGATCATGCTGCCGGTCGGCCGGACCTTCGACGTGATCGAGGTCGCCGAGGCGGCGGGCCGCCGGGCGCTGGTGCGGCTCGAACGCATGGGCCTGCCGCTGGGGCCGGTGTGCGCGACGCCGACGGGCCGGGCGCGGTTCTTCGTGGCCCCGGGCGCGGCGGCCGAGCTGCCGCAGCTGCTCTACCGGATGGGCTGGGACGACGCCGACCTCGACCTGCACGGCCTGGGCGCGGGCGCGCACATCACGGCCCCGCCCTCGGACCTCGGCGGCCACGGGCCGGTGCGCTGGCTGCGGCCGCCGACGCTGGACACGGCGGGCGCGCCGCCCCAGGCGCGGCTGCTGCTCGGGACGCTGGCGTACATCTGCCACCGCACCCACTACTGACCCGCTGCTGCCGCACCCACTACTGACCCGCTGCCCCCGCCCCCCACTGACCGGCGGCCGCCGACCGGGTCCGGTCACGGAGAAGGGCCCCTGCCGTTGAGCTGCGGCAGGGGCCCTTCTCGTACACCGTGCGACGCGGGTCAGTCGCCGATCAGGGCGTCGACGAACGCGCCCGGCTCGAACGGCGCCAGGTCGTCCGGGCCCTCGCCCAGGCCGACCAGCTTGACCGGGACGCCCAGCTCGCGCTGGACGGCGACGACGATGCCGCCCTTGGCGGTGCCGTCGAGCTTGGTCAGGACGATGCCGGTGATGTCGACGACCTCGGCGAAGACGCGGGCCTGGATGAGGCCGTTCTGGCCGGTGGTGGCGTCGAGGACGAGCAGCACCTCGTCGAGCGGGCCGTGCTTCTCGACGACGCGCTTGACCTTGCCGAGCTCGTCCATGAGGCCGGTCTTGGTGTGCAGCCGGCCGGCGGTGTCGATGAGGACGACGTCGGCCTTCTCGGCGATGCCCTCCTTGACCGCGTCGAAGGCGATCGACGCCGGGTCGCCGCCCTCCGGGCCGCGCACGGTGCGCGCGCCGACGCGCTCGCCCCAGGTCTGCAGCTGGTCGGCGGCGGCGGCGCGGAAGGTGTCGGCGGCGCCGAGGACGACGGACTTGCCGTCGGCGACCAGGACCCGGGCCAGCTTGCCGGTGGTGGTGGTCTTGCCGGTGCCGTTGACGCCGACGACCATCACGACGCCCGGGGTGTCCTCGGGGCTCTCGGTCTTCACCGCGCGGTCGAGGTCGGCGCCGAGGAGGGCGATCAGCTCCTCGCGCAGCAGCCCGCGGAGCTCCTCGGGGGTGCGGGTGCCGAGCACCTTGACGCGCTCACGCAGCCGCTCGACGAGTTCCTGGGTGGGGGCGACGCCGACGTCGGCGGTGAGGAGCGTCTCCTCGATCTCCTCCCAGGTGTCCTCGTCGAGGTGCTCGCGGGACAGCAGCGACAGCAGCCCCTTGCCGAGCGAGTTCTGGGAGCGGGCGAGCCGGGCGCGGAGCCGTACGAGACGGCCGGCGGTCGGCTCCGGGACCTCGATCTCGGGAGCGGCGGGCGCCTCGGGAGCGACCGGCTCGGCGGCGGGCTCCTCGACGACGACCGGGGCCTCGGCGGCCTCGGTCGCGGTCGGGAGCTCGACCTCCTCGACGGTGCGGCGTGGTTCTTCCCGCGGCGTCTCCGCCTCGTCGCCGACGTGCGGTTCGGCGGGCGGAGCGGTGATGGTCGGGGCGGTGGACGGCGGCTGGGCGGGCGGCAGCTGCTTCTTCTTGCGGCCGCTGACCACGAGCCCGCCCGTCACGGCGACCGCGACGACCAGAGCGATGACTACAGCAAGGATGAGTTCCATAACGCGTACCAGTATCGGCCACGAAGGCGCCGTGGGCGGAGCACGTCGCGGGGGGGTCGGTGGCGTTGCACGTAAAGTGGGTGCTTCCCCCACATCTGTACGACGGAGTACCCCTATGCCCCACGCGTCCGAGACCGAAGGCGCGCAGAGCGGCGGCGCCCTGGAGAGCCGCGGCCTCGAACCCGTCCCCGACGCCGAGCGGACCGGCCGGGTCCGCGAGCTCTTCCCGACCTGGGTGGCGGCCAACATCAGTGTGCTGCTGCTCACGATGGGCGCCGGCCTGGTCGTCTTCAACGGCCTGAACTTCTGGCAGGTGCTGCTGGTGGCGGCGGTCGCACCGGTCCTCTCGTACGGGATCGTCGGTGTGATCTCGATCGCGGGCAAGCGCGGCGGGGCGCCCGGCATGGCGCTGTCGCGGGCCGTGTTCGGCCAGCGCGGAAACCTTTTTCCCGGGGCGCTGATCTGGGTCGCGCGCTGGGGCTGGGAGACGATCAACGCGGTGGCGGGCGCGTACGCGGTGCTCACCGTCCTCGACCTGCTCCTCGGCGTGAAGTCGAACACGTTCCTGATCGTGGTGACGCTGCTGGTCTTCGTCTCCCTCACGTTCCTGGTGTCCGGGCTCGGGATCAACGCGCTGCGGGTGTGCAGCAAGTGGTCCACGTACCTCTTCGGCGCCTTCTCGGTGCTGGTCCTCGGCTATCTGGTGGCGGACACCGACTGGTCGGCGGTCTTCGCCAAGCCGGCCGGTTCGACGGCGATGCTGGTCGCCGGCATCGGCACGATCGCGGCGGGCGGCATCAGCTGGGTGCCGTCGGGCCCCGACTTCACCCGCTATCTGCCGCGCACCGCCTCCTCGAAGGGCGTGGTCGGCTCGACCGTCGGCGGCGCCGGGATCGTGGTGCTCCCGATGGTGCTGATGGGCGCGGTGATGGCGGTGTCGACGCCGGACCTGGCCTCGGCGCAGGACCCGGTGTCGTTCATCGGCGAGCTGCTGCCGATGTGGATCTCGGTGCCGTATCTGCTGATCGCGCTGATCGGGATGCTGCTGATCAACTCGATGTCGATGTACTCGGCCGGCTTCACGGCGCAGACCCTGGGCATCAAGGTGCCGCGGGCGGCGGCGGTCAGCGTGAACGCGGTGATCAGCCTGGTCTTCGGCTTCCTGCTGATGGTCGTGGCGAGCAGCTTCATCGGCTCGTTCATCTCCTTCCTGACGCTGCTCGCGGTGGCGTTCTCGGCCTGGATCGGCGTCTTCGGCGTGGACATGCTGCGCCGCGGGTCGTACGACGCGGCGGCGCTGATGGACACGACCCGGACCAGCGCGTACTGGTACCGGGGCGGTTTCGCCTGGCAGGCGATGACGGCGTGGGGCGTGGCCCTGGTGGTGGGCCTGCTGTTCACGAAGGTCGACTGGTTCGCCGGGCCGCTGGCCACGTCCTGGATCGGGCGGAACGGGCTCGGCTGGGCGGCGACGATCGTGCTGGCGGCGGTGCTGTACGCGGTGCTGCCGCGCACCCCCGAGAAGGCTCCGGCGGAGCCGGTCCGGGCCCGCGAGACCGTTTCCATCTGACGCCACGTCAGCTAACGTCCCTCTCCGACATCCAGCGGAGGGGGACTTTCCATGCCGTTCACCGTCGTACGGTTCAACCTCGTCGACCCGCACGCCGATCCGGTCTCCCTCTCGTCCCGCTACCGCGCCGCCGTCGAGATGGCCGCGTACGCGGACGCGCACGGCGTCGACACCGTGCAGACCGAGGAACACCACGGCGCCGCCAACAACTGGCTGCCCTCCCCCTTCGCCTTCGCGGGCGCGGTGTTCGGGGCGACGAAACGTATCGCCGTGACGGTCTCGGCCATCATCGGGCCGCTGCACGACCCGCTGCGGCTCGCCGAGGAGATCGCGGTCCTGGACCTGCTGAGCGCGGGCCGGCTCGTGACGGTCGCCGGGATCGGCTACCGGCCGGAGGAGTACGAGGAGCGCGGCGTCGACTGGGGACGGCGCGGCAAGCTGCAGGACCTGCTCCTGGAGACGCTGCTGGCCGCCTGGTCCGGCGAGCCCTTCACGTATCAGGGCCGTACGGTACGGATCACCCCGCGGCCCTTCACCCAGCCGCACCCGCTGCTCCTGGTCGGCGGCTCGTCGCGGGCGGCGGCCCGGCGGGCGGCCCGGCTCGGGCTGCCGTTCTTCCCCAGCGCGCACCTGCCGGAGCTGGAGACGTACTACCAGGAGCAGTGCGCCGCGTACGGGACGGAGGGCTGGACGATGATGCCGGCCCGCGAGACCCCGCTCCTCCACGTGTCGGAGGATCCGGAGCGGACCTGGGCGGAGTACGGGGAGCACTTCCTGCACGAGGCGCGGACCTACGCCTCCTGGCAGTCGAAGGACATCCGCTCGGCGGTCCGGTCGACGGCGGCGACGGTGGCGGAGCTGCGGGCCGAGGGCGTGTACCGGGTGGTGACGCCGGACGAGTGCGCCGGGCTGGGGCGGGAGCTGGAGAGCCTGGTGCTGCATCCGCTGTGCGGCGGGATGCCGGTGGAGGAGGGCTGGCGGAGCGTGCGGCTGTTCTGCGACGCCGTGCTGCCCCGGCTGTGAACACGTACTGCCCCAGGTCGTGAACACGTGCTGCCGCGGGCTGTGAGCACGTACTGCCCCGGACCGGGGGCATGGGCCTCGGTCCGGGGCAGTTCCGTGCGTGAGGAGAGGGGCAGCGGGGTTTAGCCCATCTCCTCCAACGCCTTGCCCTTGGTCTCCTTGACGTACCTGAGCACGAAGGGGATCGAGAGCACGGCGAAGATCGTGTAGATCACGTAGGTGCCGGAGAGGTTCCAGTCGGCGAGCGACGGGAAGCTGGCGGTGATGGCCCAGTTGGCGATCCACTGGGCGGAGGCGGCGACGCCCAGGGCCGCGGCGCGGATCCGGTTCGGGAACATCTCGCCCAGGAAGACCCAGACCACCACGCCCCACGAGAGGGCGAAGAAGAGCACGAAGACATGGGCGGCGACGAGCGCCACGACGCCCTGGGTGTTGGGCAGCTTGCCGTCGACGAGGTCGGCGGAGAAGGCCCAGGCCTCGACGGCGAGGGCGAGCGCCATGCCGGCGGAGCCGACGAGGGCGAGCGGCTTGCGGCCGACGCGGTCGACCAGGACCATCGCGATCACGGTGCCGATGATGTTGATGATCGACGTGGTGAAGGAGTAGAGGAACGAGCTCGACGGGTCGATGCCGACGGACTGCCAGAGCGTCGCGGAGTAGTAGAAGGCGACGTTGATGCCGACGAGCTGCTGGAAGACGGAGAGTCCGATGCCGACCCAGACGATGGGCAGCAGCGCGAACCGGCGGCCGGCGACGAGCAGGTCCCTGAAGGTGGACTTGTGCTCGCTGCGCATGGCCTGGTCGATCTCGGCGACCCGGCGGTCCAGGTCGACGCCGTGGCCCTCGACCTCGGCGAGCACCTCCTTGGCCTTCTCGGTGCGGCCGACGGAGATGAGGAAGCGCGGCGACTCCGGGATCGCGAAGGACAGCAGGCCGTAGAGGAGGGCGGGCACGACCATCACGCCGAGCATCCACTGCCAGGCCTCCAGGCCGCCGATCTGGCCGCGCTGTTCGCCGTCGGCGAGCTGGAGGATGCCGTAGTTGACCAGCTGGGAGATGGCGATGCCGATGACGATGGCGGCCTGCTGGAAGGAGCCGAGCCGGCCGCGGTACGCGGCGGGGGCGACCTCGGCGATGTAGGCGGGGCCGATCACGGAGGCCATGCCGATGGCGAAGCCGCCGACGATCCGCCAGAGGGCCAGGTCCCAGAGGGCGAAGGGCAGCGCGGAGCCGACGGCGCTGACGGCGAAGAGCACGGCGGAGATGCGCATGCACTTGATGCGGCCGATGCGGTCGGCGATCCGGCCGGCGGTGGCGGCGCCGATGGCGCAGCCGATCAGGGCGATGGCGATGACCTGGGCGAGGCCGGCGGACCCGATGTCGTAGCGGTCGCGGATCGCCTCGACCGCGCCGTTGATCACGGAGCTGTCGTAGCCGAAGAGGAAGCCGCCCATCGCGGCGGAGGCCGTGATGAAGATGACGTGTCCGATGTGGTCCGGATGGGCCGATCGGCCTTCGGACGAAGGCGGTGTGGGCGCCTGCGCGGTGCTGGTCACAAGGACTCCTCGGGGCTCCGGCAGCGTCGCCGGGCGGTGGGGGGGCGAGCCCTTCCAGTGGCGCACAACATCACGCCGCCCACCACTTGAAGGTAAAAGCAACGTTGCAGAGACTATGCCTTCATGTTTCGAAGTCAATAGTCGATGTCGTATGACTTGAACCTCATCACAAGGTGGCTTGTTTTCAGATGTTGAACTCAGCTGTCGGCGCAGGGATGGATACGGGGGCTCAGCGCAGCCGCTGACTGATCACCTTCGACACGCCGTCGCCCTGCATGGACACCCCGTACAGCGCGTCGGCGACCTCCATCGTGCGCTTCTGGTGCGTGATCACGATCAGCTGCGAGGACTCCTGGAGCTCCTGCATGATCCGGATGAGCCGCTGCAGGTTGGTGTCGTCGAGCGCGGCCTCCACCTCGTCCATCACGTAGAACGGGCTGGGCCGGGCCTTGAAGATGGAGACGAGCAGCGCCACGGCGGTCAGCGAGCGCTCGCCGCCGGAGAGCAGGGAGAGGCGCTTGACCTTCTTGCCCGGCGGGCGGGCCTCGACGTCGACGCCGGTGGTGAGCATGTTCTCCGGGTCGGTGAGCACGAGCCGGCCCTCGCCGCCCGGGAAGAGCCGCGAGAACACGCCCTCGAACTCGCGGGCGGTGTCCCGGTACGCCTCGGTGAAGACCTGCTCGACCCGCAGGTCGACCTCCTTCACGACCTGAAGGAGGTCCGCGCGGGTCTTCTTCAGGTCGTCGAGCTGCTCGGAGAGGAACTTGTGGCGCTCCTCCAGGGCGGCGAACTCCTCCAGGGCGAGCGGATTCACCTTGCCGAGCTGCTGGTACGCCCGTTCGGCCGCCTTGAGCCGCTTCTCCTGCTCCGCGCGGACGAAGGGGCGCGGCTGGTCGCGCGGGTCCTCCGGGTCGTCGGGCCCCGCGGCGGAGCCGCCGGTGTCCACGGTTTCGCCGTCGGCGGGCGGCGACGGCGGTACGGGCTGGTGCGGGCCGTACTCGTCGACCAGTACGGCGGGCTCCACGCCCAGCTCCTCCAGGGCGCGGCCCTCCAGCTGCTCGATCCGCAGCCGCTTCTCGGCGCCGAGGACCTCGCCGCGGTGCACCGAGTCGGTGAGCTTGTCCAGCGCCGCCTTGAGCTCCCGGCCGTGGGTACGGGCCGCGGTCAGGTCCTGCTCGCGGGCCGCCTTCGCGGCCTCGGCGAGGGCGCGCTCCCGCTCGGCGCGGACCAGGGACACCTCGGCGTGCGCGAGGAGCTGGCGGGCGCCGGACGCGACGGCGGCGGCGACCTCGGCCTCGTGGCGGAGCCGGGCGCGGCGCTGTTCGGCGCGGGCACGGGCCTCGCGTTCGGCGCGGGCGGCGCGGTCGAGGGAGTCGGCGCGGCCGGCCAGGCCCTTGACGCGCTCCTCGTGGGTACGGACCTGGAGGCGGGCCTCCATCTCGGTCTGGCGCGCGTTGGAGCCGTCGATCGCGAGCCGGTCGCGCACGGAACCGTCGGGCTCCTCGTCCGCCGGTGTCTCCTCGGCGACGAGCAGCCGCTCGGTCAGCTCCTCGGCCTCCACGAGCGCCTTCTCCAGGGCCTCCTGGGCGCGCGCCGCGGCGGCGGCCGTCCGCTCGGCCTCGCCCGCCGCGCCCCTGGCCTGTCCGGCGAGCCGGCCGAGCTGCTGGGCCACCGCCGACTTCTCCCGCTCGGCCGCCCGCCGCTTCTCCCCCAACTCCTCGACGAGCCGGGCGGCTTCCCGCCGCCGCTCCCCCGCCGCCTCCCGCGCGGCGACGAGTTCGGCGCACCGCACGTCGAGTTCGGCCAGCTCGGCCGCCGCCTCGTCCACCGACGCCTGCACTTCGAGGAGGCTGGGCGCCCCGGCGGAACCGCCCTGCGCGAAGTGCGCCCCGAGCAGGTCCCCTTCGGCGGTGACGGCGGTCAACGAGGGGTGCGCGCGCACGACTTCGACGGCCCGGTCGAGCGAGTCGACGACGACGACGTCGCGCAGCAAGCGCCGTACCGAGCCGGTGAGTTCGGTGGGGCCGGTGACGAGGGAGGCGGCGGGCAGCGCGCCGTCGACCTCGGGGGACCGCTCCTCCTCGTGGTCGTCGGCGCCCGCGAGCAGCAGCGACGCCCGGCCCGCGTCCTGTTTGCGGAGCAGGCGCAGGGCCTCGGCGGCGGCGCCCGGGTCCGTCATGGCGAGCGCGTCGGCGGCGGCGCCGAGGGCGGTGGCGAGAGGGGTCTCGTAGCCCGGGGTGACGTGGAGGAGTTCGGCGGCGGGGCCGAGGAGGCCGGTGAGGCCGGCGGCGAGGAGGGTGCCGGTGCCGTCCTTGCGGCGCAGGCCCAGGGCGAGGGCGTCGTGGCGGGCGCGGGTGGCCGCGCGGGCGCGGTCGGCGTCGGCGGCTGACTCACGGGCGGCGGTGAGCGCGGCCTCCGCGTCGGCGAGTGCGCGGCGGGCGCCCTCGTACCGCTCCGCCAGTTCCGTGTCGTCCGCGTCAAGGCCGTCGACCTCGGCCTTCAGCTGCTCGTACTCCTCCTGCGCGGCGGCCGCCCGCTCCCGCGCCTCGTCGCGCGCGGCGGCGAGCCGGTCGATCTCGGCCTGGGCGGACGCGGCGCGCGAGCGGGCCGCGTTGACCTGCCCGTGGAGGCGGGCCAGGCCCTCGCGGCGGTCGGCGATGGCGCGGGCGGCGTCCTTGAGGCGGCGCTCCTCGACGGCGAGGGCGCGTTCCAGTTCGGCGCGGTGGGCGACGGTGTCGTCGAGCGCGCGCTCGGCGGCCTCCAGGGCGGCGGCCAGCTCGGCCTCCTGCTCGCGGACGCGGGCGGCCTCGCGTTCCATGTCCTCCGGGTCGCGGCCCCGCCGCTCCTCGGCGGGCTGCGCGGTGGCGCTCTTGACGCGCGCGTCGGCGAGCGAGACGGTGCCGCGCACCCGCTCGGCCAGCTGCGACAGCTCGTACCAGGTCTGCTGGGCCCGCTGGAGCCGCGGCACGAGGCGCCGCACCTCGTCCTCCAGGCCGGCCTCCCTGGCGAGCGCCGCCTTCAGTTCGGCCTCGGTCGCCTCCTTGCGGGCGAGCAGCGCGGCCTCGTCGGCGATCTCCGCGTCGAGCGCCTTCCGGAGGCGTACGAGGTCGTCGGAGAGCAGCCGCAGCCGCGCGTCGCGGAGCTCGGCCTGGATGACGGCGGCGCGGCGGGCGACGGCGGCCTGCCGGCCGAGCGGCTTGAGCTGGCGGCGCAGTTCGTCGGCGAGGTCCTGGACGCGGGCGAGGTTGGCCTGCATCGCGTCGAGCTTCCGCAGCGCCTTCTCCTTGCGC
Source organism: Streptomyces sp. NPDC004788 (assembly GCF_053601115.1). NCBI lineage: Bacteria > Bacillati > Actinomycetota > Actinomycetes > Kitasatosporales > Streptomycetaceae > Streptomyces > Streptomyces sp. NPDC004788. Next base: position 72,816 of record NZ_JBSGBF010000027.1, on the reverse strand, counting down.
TTGCGGTGCTTGAGGACTCCGGCGGCCTCCTCGATGAAGGCGCGGCGGCCCATCGGGTCGGCGTGCAGGACGGAGTCGAGCTGGCCCTGGCCGACGATGACGTGCATCTCGCGGCCGATGCCGGAGTCGGAGAGCAGGTCCTGGATGTCGAGCAGCCGGCACGTGTCGCCGTTGATCTGGTACTCGCTGCTGCCACCGCGGAACATGATCCGCGTGATGGTGACCTCGGCGTAGTCGATGGGCAGCGCGCCGTCGGAGTTGTCGATGGTCAGCGAGACCTCGGCGCGGCCGAGCGGGGGCCGCCCGGTCGTGCCGGCGAAGATGACGTCCTCCATCTTGCCGCCGCGCAGCGACTTGGCGCCCTGTTCGCCCATGACCCAGGACAGCGCGTCCACGACGTTGGACTTGCCCGAGCCGTTGGGCCCGACGACGCAGGTGATTCCCGGTTCGAACCGCAGGGTGGTGGCGGAGGCGAACGACTTGAAACCGCGGAGCGTCAGGGCCTTGAGATGCACGCCTGCGGACTCTACCCGGGGTCCCGGGTTTCACCCATGAACGCGCTGGGCACACCCTCCCCCAAGGAACCACGGCGCGTGGGACACGGGGGACACGGGAGGGAACCCAGGAGCGGCACCGGACGGGCGCACGTCGGGCACGGGAAACACGCCGGGCGCAAGAAAGAGCTGGCGCAAGAAAGAAGGGACGCCTGGGCGTCCCTTGCATATCTAGCTGTGCTAGCGAGAGTGTTTCTCACCAGGCCCCGGCACGGGGCGTCAGGTGAGCGCAGGCTCCGCCTTGGGAACGTCGAGGTCGATGCTGTCGAGCAGCGACTCGCCATGCTGTGCGGCGGCAGCGTTGAGCGCGTCGTTCTCGGACTGGATCCGAACCAGCTCGGACTCGAGGTCCTGGACGCGCTGCTGAAGCCGTCGCATCTCGGCGAGGAGTCGCGGGTCGGAGCCGCCGACGTAACCGAGAAGCGCCTTTGCCATGATGGATGGTCCTCCACACTGAGTGACCGACCGAAGCGGTGTGGGTCGTGAGGGATTCGCACCCGCGGTGCCCGACCGTGCTCTTTGTCGTGCCGGTTCTCACGGTCGAACAGCTGAGGTGCGCGGGGGCTTCCAGAGTCTCACCAAAAAGTTTGACGGTCAACACGATCACGCCCTGCATCAAGGGTCCACCGGGGGTTCGCGGCCGTTCAGAACACGGCGGCGCCTCGCAACTCGGTGCCCGAGGGGGCGTGGAGATCATCCTTGCTCGTCGAGCCTCACAAGGCAAGTGCTTCTCGGCAACGACCAGGCATTCTTCGTCGCCGGGAGCGCTCCCCGAACGCCCGCCCGAGGGTCGTGCGGACCCTCGGGCGGACCGCCGGGACCAAGATCGTCAAGGCGTGCTCAGCGGATCTCGAAGGTGTCGTAGATGCCGCGCGGGGTGGCCCAGATCTCAGTCACGCCGTCGACGCGTCCGGGCGTGTCGCCCTCACGGAGCCAGTCGAGCAGACGGTGGCAATTCTCACGCGACCCCTCGGCCACGACCTGGACCCGCCCGTCGTCGAGGTTCAGCGCGAAGCCGGTGAGCCCGCCGATCTCCAGCGCGTTTGCCCTGGTGAACCAGCGGAAGCCCACTCCCTGTACCCGGCCGCGCACCCAGGCGGTCATCCGTACGTCCTCATCCATGGCTGCACGCTAGCGGTCGGATTACGGAAGGAGCACGTCAGCCCCTCGTGTCATGGCGTACAGTCCCGACGGAACGGGGCTCACCCGGTTGGCCGAGCCCCCGGCGATCGAATCCACAGAAGCAAAGATCAGCAAAGGTCAGGGAGGCAGAGCAGATGGGACGGCATCGCGGCGCACGACGCGGCGCACCCGTACGCACCGGGCTGCTCGGTGTCTCCACGGCGGTCGCGGTCGGCGCGATAGCCGTCGCCTCGGGCCTGCTGCCCGGCGGCGAGACCTTCACGCTCGGCGGTACGAGTGCGAACGAGCAGAAGATCGAGGCCGCCCAGCAGCCCCCGAGCCTGAACACCCAGGGCGGCTCCTCGGCGGCCCCCGAGACCCCCGCCGTGCACGTCGCCCCGTCGGCCGGCAGAGCCAGGGCCGCGTCGCCCTCGAAGTCGCCGGCGCCGAAGCCCTCCGCCTCGAAGGCGACGGTGACCCCGAGCCCCGCGCCCAGGGCGGCGAAGTCTTCGAAGGCCCCGGCGCCGAAGCCGACGCGGACGGTCCGCCCCACCGAGGCCCCCAAGGCTCCCGTCCCCGCGCCGACCGCCACCGTCCGCTCGCTGAGCGCCCGCGAGACGGCCGCCGAGGCCGAGGTCGTCCGCCTGGTGAACGTCGAGCGCGCCAGGGTCGGCTGCCCCGTCATCCGCTCGGACGCCGACCTCGCCGCCCTCGCCGGCGCCTTCAGCGCCGACATGGCCGCCCGCAACTTCTTCGACCACACCGACCCCGACGGCGCCACTCCGTGGACCCGCGCGACGAAGGCCGGCATCACCGGCCTCGGCGCCGAGAACATCGCCCTCGGCCAGGTCGACGCCGCCGCCGTGATGCGGTCGTGGATGGCCAGCGACGGGCACCGCGCGAACATCCTGAACTGCGACTACAAGGCGATCGGCGTGGGCGTGCACTTCGGCGCCGGCGGCCCGTGGTGGACGCAGGACTTCGCCTACTGAGCAGCCGGCGGTCCCGTACGCGAGAGGGCCCCGTCACCGCACCGGTGACGGGGCCCTCTCGCGCAGGCCGGTGAATGGACGCCGGAGGTCAGGCGGCGGCCTTGCCCAGGGCGAAGGTGCGGGCGGTCTCGGCGACGCGGCGGCCGAGGTGCTCGGCGGTGGCCACGTCGGCCTTGTGGACGGCCTCGGGGCCGAGGTCGCTCGGCGTCTGGGCGGCGGCGCCGGAGAAGAAGCCGAGGCGGTTGATGTCGTTCTCGGAGGCGGTGCTGCTGTTCCAGCCGGGCTTCAGACCGAGGTTGACCCAGGTCATGCCGTGCTGGCCGGCGAGGGTCTGGAAGAACTGCAGGGTGTGCAGCTTGTCGCCGCTCTTCGAGGCGGAGTTGGTGAAGCCGGCCGCCAGCTTGTCCAGCCAGGCGTCGGTGAACCAGCGCTTGGAGGTGGCCTCGGCGAACTGGTGGAAGGCACCGGACGCGGTGCCCATGTAGGTCGGCGAGCCGAAGACGATCGCGTCGGAGGCGTCCAGGAGCTCCCACTCGGCGTCCGTGATCTCGTCGACCTTGATCAGGTGGACGGTGGCACCGGCGTCGGCGGCGCCGTCACGGACGGCCTCGGCGATGACGGCGGTGTGGCCGTAGCCGGAGTGGTAGGCGATGGAGACGACGGGCGTGGTCACAGAGGACTCCTCGGACAGCTCGGACAGCTCGAAGGAGGTGCAGGGGAACACCTCCCGGGGACACCAGAAGTAGAGCACTAACTTTTCGAAAGCGCAAACTTCTGGTGAGCGCATGCATGGCCGTTAGCGCTGTGCGGGAGTACGGTGGAGGGCATGACCGACGCCGACGCCCTCGCCTATGACGTGTTCGCGCGTGCCTGCCCCTCGCGCGGCACGCTGGAGCACGTGACGGGCCGCTGGGGCAGCCTGACCCTGGGCGCGCTGCACGACGGCACGTTCCGTTTCAACGAGCTGCGGCGCCGGGTCGACGGCGTGAGCGAGAAGATGCTGTCGCAGACCCTGCACGCCCTGGAGCGCGACGGACTCGTCCACCGCGAGGCGCAGCCGACGAACCCGCCGCGGGTCGACTACCGGCTCACCCCGCTCGGCCGCGAGATCGCCGAGCGGCTGCTCGGCCTCATCCACCTCGTGGAGGGCCGCATGGACCAGGTACTGGCCGCGCGCGAGAGTTACGACGCGGAGCGCGCCGAAGCCACGGGCTCCGCCGAAGCCACGGGCGCCGCGGAAGCCGCAGCCGTCACGCCGTGACGCGCGGCGGGCGCTGGCAGCGCGGGCAGAAGTAGCTGGACCGGTTCATCCACGGGCGCCGGCGCATCGGCGTACCGCAGCGGTGGCAGGGCTCGCCCTCCCGCCCGTAGGCATCGAGCGACCGGTCGAAGTAGCCCGACTCGCCGTTCACGTTCACGTACAGCGCGTCGAAACTGGTGCCGCCGGCCGCGAGGGCCGCGTTCATCACGTCCCGGACGTGGCCGAGCAGCTCCGCCGAGCGCGGCCGGGTCAGGCTCGCGGTCGGCCGCTCGTAGTGCAGCTTCGCGCGCCACAGCGCCTCGTCCGCGTAGATGTTGCCGACGCCGCTGATCAGGGACTGGTCGAGCAGCGCCCGCTTGATCGTCGTGCGCCGCAGCCGCAGCGCGTGCTGGAAGGCGGCGTCGTCGAAGACCGGGTCGAGCGGGTCCCGGGCGATGTGCGCGATGACGTCCGGGAGGCCGTCCGTGCTGTCCGGGGCGGTGTCGTGGAGCGAGAGGCCGCCGAAGGTGCGCTGGTCGACGAAGCGCAGCTCGGTGCCGGCCCCGTCGTCGAAGCGGATCCGGATGCGCAGGTGCTTCTCGTCGGGGGCGTCCTCGGGCTGGACGAGCAGCTGACCGCTCATGCCCAGGTGCCCGAGCACCGACGCCTCGCCGCCGGCGAGCGGCAGCCACAGGTACTTGCCGCGCCGCCGCGCGACCCCGAAGGTCTGTCCCTTCAGCCGGGCCGCGAAGTCCGTCCCGCCCTCCAGGTGGCGCCGCACGGCCCGCGGGTGCAGGACCTCCACCTCGGCGATCGTCCGCCCGGCGACCCAGCGCTCAAGACCGCGTCGGACGACCTCGACCTCGGGCAACTCGGGCACGGGACTCCTCCGGACGGGCTCATGACGGGTACTGCCGGAAGCCTACAACCGCCCACCGACACCCCGGACAGCACGATGCCCCCGTCCCGCGCGGGGACAGGGGCATGGCGCGAGGAAGCGCAGGTCAGGCCGAGGCCTGGTCCTTCACGGAAGAGGCGTCGGCGGCCTCTCCCGCGGTCGCGGCCCGGGCCGCCGCCGCGCGCTCGTCCGCGGCCGCGCGAATCGCGCGCCACGCGGACTCCGCCGCCTGCTGTTCCGCTTCCTTCTTGCTGCGGCCGGTGCCGGTGCCGTACGAGACACCACCGACGCGGGCAGCAGCAGTGAAGACCTTCTCGTGGTCCGGACCCTCCTCGCTGACGAGGTACTCCGGAACGCCGAGACCCTCGGCCGCGGTCAGCTCCTGGAGACTGGTCTTCCAGTCCAGGCCGGCGCCGAGGTTGGAGGACTTCTCGATCAGCGGGTCGAAGAGCCGGTGCACCAGCTCGGACGCCGCGTCGAGGCCCTTGTCGAGATAGACCGCGCCGATCACCGCTTCGAGCGTGTCGGCGAGGATGGACGCCTTGTCCCGGCCGCCCGTGCCTTCCTCGCCCCGGCCGAGCCGGATGAAGGAGCCCAGGTCGAGGCCGCGGCCCACCTCCGCCAGCGCCCGCGAATTGACCACCGCGGCCCGAAGCTTGGCCAGCTGGCCTTCGGGCAGGTCGGGGTGGGTGCGATAGAGCGTGTCCGTGACCACCAGGCCGAGCACCGAGTCCCCGAGGAACTCGAGCCGCTCGTTGGTGGGCAGACCGCCGTTCTCGTACGCGTACGAACGGTGGGTGAGCGCACGCACCAGAAGGGCGGACTCGAGCTGATACCCGAGCCGCCCTTCCAGAAGCGTGTGGGACGAGGCTGAGTTGACGTGGTCAGACATCGTGCCTCTCACCAGCCTCTCAGACCGAGAGGACCTGGCGCTTGTTGTAGGTGCCGCAGCTCGGGCACGCGATGTGCTGCTGCTTCGGCTCCTGGCAACGCTCGCACGAAACCAGGGGGGTGACCGCAGCCTTCCACTGCGACCGGCGGTGGCGCGTGTTGCTGCGCGACATCTTCCGCTTCGGAACAGCCACGGCTACTTCTCCTGCTCTTCGTCGACACCGGTTGCGGCGCCGCTCATGTTGTCCTTCTCATCGGTTCCCAGCGAACCGGTGAGTTCCTGCAATGCCGCCCAACGGATGTCGACGGCGTCGTGGTGGTGGTCCGGGTTCTCGTTCAGGTTGATTCCGCATTCGGAACACAGACCCTCACAGTCCTCCCGGCACACCGGCTGCATGGGCAGTGCGAGCACCACCGCATCGCGCAGCACGGGCTCGAGGTCGAACATGCCGTCCTCGAGGGGGATCATGTCCTCGTCGTCCTCGGCTTCGTCGTCCGCGGCCGCCTTGGAGCGGCCCCGGTCGTCGGAGTCGGGGTACGAGAACATCTCCTGGAAGTCCGCGTCGAGATCGAACTCGACGGGCTCCAGACACCTTACGCACTCCCCCTCGGCCGATGCACGGGCGGTGCCTGTGACAAGCACCCCTTCCATGACCGACTCGAGACGGAGCTCGATCTCCACCGGATCGCCCTCGGGAACCGCGACGACCCCGGCGATCCCCAGGTCACTGGGGGCGTCGACCGTGCGGGAGATCCGCTGCATGGCACCAGGACGCCGCCCCAGCTCGTGTGTGTCGAACACGAGGGGGTTGCGGTGGTCGAGGCGCGTGCTCAGGGCTCTTCCTGCTTTCGGATCGTTCACATGCGTGAGGGGGCTGCCGGATACGGGCAGCACGGACCGCGGAGATACGCGCGACCGAACAGCCAGAATACTGGACGCTTCGCTCAGGGCCCAATCCGGGTCGGGATCCGGGCCGGGACCGGGGTCGAACCCGGGCCGGATCCGGTCGGGATCCGGTCGGGACCGGTCAGTGGCCCTGCTCGTAGCGGCGCAGCTGCTCCAGATCGATCATGCTCGTGTCGAAGAAGCTGGTCTCGTCGAGCGAGGCCGCCTGCTGGTGCTGGACGGGCTGGTGCTGGGGCTGCGCGGGCTGCTGCTCGTAGCCGTACTGCCCCTGGTAGGCGTAGGGGTCGCCCTGGGGCTGCTGGTAGGCGTACGGGTCCGGCTGCTGGTACCCGTACGGGTCCTGGACCGGCTGCTCGTACCCGTACGGGTCGGGCTGGGCCTGCTGCGCCGGGATCTGCACGGGCTGTACGGGCTGCACGGGCTGCGCCGCCGGTACGGGCTCGGGGTCGGCCAGCTCCGCGAGGCCGGCCAGGTAGTCGGCGTCGCTGGTGTGCAGCGGCGTGCCGGCCGCGTCCTGGGCGGCCATGTGCTCGCCGAGGGCGTCGGAGGCGATCCGGCCCTGGAGCTTCTGGCGGCCGCGGCCGACGGCCTCCAGGGTCTTGCTGAGGACGGCCTCGAAGGCGCCCAGCTTGGCGTCCACGTAACCGTCGGCGCGCTGGATCAGGGTCTGCGGGTCCGCGCTGTACTCGGGGGCGTCCTCGTCCGCGTACCCCTCGGCGTCGAGGCCGGGGCCGCGGCCGAGCAGCTTCTCGCGGCCCCGGTCGACGGAGGCGATGGTCTTGTTGAGGACGACCTCGAAGTTGGCCAGCTTGGAGTCGACGTAGTCGTCGGCCTCGGCGCGGATCTCCTCGGCCTCCCGGCGGGCCTCGGCGAGGATCCGGTCGGCCTCGTCCTGGGACTGGCGGGCGACCTGGGAGTCCGAGACGATCGAGCCGCGCTCGGCGTGCGCGGCCTCGATGATCCGCTCGGCCTCCTGGCGGGCCCGCTCGACCATCTGCTCGCGCCCGCCGATCAGCTCCTGCGCCTGGGCGAGGGAGTCCGGCAGGGCCGCGCGGACCTCTTCGAGCAGGGCGAGCAGTTCGGCCCGGTTGAGCACGCAGGACGCCGACATCGGCATGGAGCGGGCGCTTCTGACCGTTGTGACGATCTCGTCGAGCTTCTTCTGCACGTCCACCGGGGCTCGCCACTCTCTACAGCTGGATGGAGACGGACGGGACGACTGTAAGGCCAGTCGGGCTCGTTCCGTGACCTGGTGACGGAGCGTCAGTGGCGGTGGCCGGGGGTCACCGCGGGGTCACTTCCGGCGCAGCCGCTCGGTGAGCCGGTCGAGGACCTGCGGCGGCACCAGGTGGGAGACGTCGCCGCCCCAGGCCGCGACCTCCTTGACCAGGGAGGACGACAGGAAGCTGTAGGTCGGGTTGGTGGGCACGAAGAGGGTCTCGACGCCCGAGAGCCCGTTGTTCATCTGGGCCATCTGGAGCTCGTAGTCGAAGTCGCTGACGGCGCGGAGTCCCTTGACGATGGCGGGGATGTCGCGCTGCTTGCAGAAGTCGACGAGCAGTCCGTGGAAGGACTCGACCTCGACGTTGCCGAAGTCGGCGGTGACCTCACGGATGAGCTCGATCCGCTCGTCGACCGTGAACAGGCCCTGCTTCGACTGGTTGATCATCACCGCGACATGCACGACGTCGTAGAGCTTGGACGCGCGGGCGATGATGTCGAGGTGTCCGTTGGTGATGGGGTCGAATGACCCCGGACAGACGGCGCGGCGCAACTTGGGTCCCTCGCTCTCCGGTCCGGTCATCGTGCGTCTTCGCACGTAGAGGCGGCGCGACCGTACCAAAACGTTCCCTCGCCGTAACGACGGGACCGCAGGGGTTCGAAGCCCTGGGGCCAGCCGAACTCCCCGCCTCGCGTGCTGCGCTCCACGGTGACGAGGGCATCCTCGCCTATCCAGCCCCCTGACCGCAGTGTGAGGAGGATCTCGCGAAGATCGTCGTCCGAGACGGCGTACGGGGGGTCGAGGAAGACCAGGTCGTACGGCTCGGCCGGGGCGGGACCGGCGGCGATCTGCTCGGCTCTGCCGGTGCGCAGTTCGGCGCCGGGCAGGCCGAGGGAGCGGATGTTCTCCCGGACGGTCTTCGCGGCGCGCGGCTCGGCCTCGACGAGCAGGGCGTGCGCGGCGCCGCGGGACAGCGCCTCCAGGCCGACGGCGCCGGAGCCCGCGTACAGGTCGGCCACGCGGGCCCCCTCGACGCCGTGGAAGGACTCCCAGGTGGAGAAGAGTCCCTCTCGCGCGCGGTCGGAGGTGGGCCGGGTGCCGTTGCCGGGCGGCACGGCGAGTCGGCGTCCGCCGGCGGTGCCGGCGATCACGCGGGTCATGTGGGGCCCCTCGTTGTCCAAAACCTATTACGCGCGTAACAGCTTATGGCTGTTTCGGCCCCCTCGCGTCAGCCCTTCTCCAGGTACTCCTCCCGCTCCTTGTCGAGGAGCGCGTCCAGGGCGGTGCGCAGCTCGGGGTGGGCGGTGAGGTCCGGGTCGGCGAGGACGAGGGCGGTGGCCTCCTCGCGGGCGGCGGCGATGACCTCTTCGTCGTCGATGACGGCGAGCATCCGCAGCGAGGACCGGGCGCCGGACTGGGCCTGGCCGAGGACGTCGCCCTCGCGGCGCTGTTCCAGGTCGATGCGGGAGAGCTCGAAGCCGTCCAGGGTGGCGGCGACCGCGTTCAGGCGCTGGCGGGCCGGGCTCGCCTCGGGCATCTCGGTGACGAGCAGGCACAGCCCCGCGGCGGAGCCACGGCCGACGCGGCCGCGCAGCTGGTGCAGCTGGGAGACGCCGAAGCGGTCGGCGTCCATGATCACCATGGCGGTGGCGTTGGGCACGTTGACGCCGACCTCGATGACGGTCGTGGCGACCAGGACGTCGACCTCGCCGGCCGCGAAGCGGCGCATGACGTCGTCCTTGTCGTCCGGGTGCATCCGGCCGTGCAGCACCTCGACGCGCAACCCGGCGAGCGGGCCGCTGCGCAGCTGCTCGGCGACCTCGACCACGGCGAGCGGCGGGCGCTTCTCGGCCTCGTCCTCCGGGCTGGGCTTCCGCTTGGCGCTCTGCTTCTGGTCCTCCTCGTCGCCGATGCGCGGGCAGACCACGTACGCCTGGTGGCCGGCCTCCACCTCCTCCCGGACCCGCTCCCAGGCGCGGGCGAGGAAGTGCGGCTTGTCGGCGGCCGGCACGACATGGCTGGCGATCGGGGAGCGGCCGGCCGGGAGCTGGTCGAGGACGGAGGTCTCCAGGTCGCCGAAGACCGTCATGGCGACGGTGCGCGGGATCGGTGTGGCCGTCATCACGAGGAGGTGCGGCGGCTGCTTGCCCTTGCCGCGCAGGGCGTCGCGCTGCTCGACGCCGAAGCGGTGCTGCTCGTCGACGACGACCAGGCCGAGGTCGTGGAACTGCACCTTGTCCTCGATCAGCGCGTGGGTGCCGATGACGACGCCGGCCTCGCCGGTCACAAGGTCGAGGAGCGCCTGCCGGCGCGCGGCCGTCCCCATGGAGCCGGTCAGCAGCACCACCTTGGTGGCGTTCTCGGCGCCGCCGAGCATGCCGCCCTCGGCGAGCTCGCCCATCATCTCGGTGACGGACCGGTGGTGCTGCTGCGCGAGCACCTCGGTGGGCGCGAGCATCGCGGCCTGTCCTCCGGCGTCGACGACGGCGAGCATGGCGCGCAGCGCCACCAGCGTCTTGCCGGAGCCCACCTCGCCCTGGAGGAGGCGGTGCATGGGGTGTTCGGTGGCCAGGTCGTCGAAGATCTCCTTCGACACCTTCTGCTGGCCGTCGGTGAGCGTGAACGGCAGCTTCGCGTCGAAGGCGGTGAGCAGCCCGTCGGCGGCGGGGCGGCGGGCGACGGCGTGGAGCTGGGTGTCGGCGTGGCGGCGGCGGGCGAGGGCGACCTGGAGGACGAACGCCTCGTCCCACTTGAGGCGGTCGCGGGCGTCCGCGATGTCCGCCTTGGTGCGCGGGCGGTGGATCTTCATGAGCGCGTCCGGCAGGTCCGTGAGACCGCGGCCCTCGCGCAGCGCGGGCGGCAGCGGGTCGACGAGGCCCTCCCACGCGGTGGCCGCCATCGAGTCCAGGGCGATGGAGACGGACTGCTCGATGGTCCAGGACTCCAGCTGCTTGCAGGCCGGGTAGATCGGCAGCAGTTCGTTGGCGAAGGCGCGGACGGTCTCGGTGCTGCTCTCGGCGTCGAGCAGCTTGTACTCGGGGTGCGCGAGCTGGAGGCGCCGGTTGAAGAGGCCGACCTTGCCGGCGAACATCGCGCGGCGGCCGGGCAGCAGCTCCTTCTGGTGGAAGTGCACGGTGCGGCCGAAGAAGACCAGCTGCATCCGGCCGCTGCCGTCGGTGATCGTCACCTCAAGGCGCTGCCCCTTGCCGCGGCCGCCCTTGTTGAACGTGTGCACGCGCGCGTCGGCGACCTGGGCGACGACCGTCACGTGCTCGTCCAGCGGCAGGTCGGCGAGCGCGGTGAGCTCGCCGCGCTCGGCGTACCGGCGGGGGTAGTGGTGCAGCAGGTCGCCGACCGTGTGCAGGTCCATGTGCTCGGCCATCACCTTGGCGGTGGCGGCGCCGAGCAGTTTCTTGAGGGGTTCGTCGAGCGCGGGCACGGTACCCATTGCACACCACACCACTGACACCCGTCGCCTACCGGCGACGGGAAGTCCCCCGTCGCGGCGGCCTGGCGCCCCTGCCCCCGTACCCCCTACTCCACCCCGATCAGCAGGGGCGGCGCGCCCTCGCCCGCCTGGTACGTGGTGGTGTCGACGGCCAAGTAGGTGGCGCGGACGTGGCGTTCGAGGGTGGAGGCGAGGGCCGGCGGGGTGTCGGCGGCGGTGACGATGGTGACGAGTTCGCCGCCGGCGGAGAGCATGCGGTCGAGGACGGTGCGGGCCGTGGTGGTGAGGTCCTGGCCGATGACGGCGACGTCGCCCTCGATGAGGCCGAGGACGTCGCCGGCCTGGCAGACGCCGGCGGAGGTGAAGGACTGGCGTTCGGCGACGGCGAGTTCGGCGTAGCGGGTGGCGCCGGCGGCGGCCGTCATGGCGACGACGTCCTCGTCGAAGCGGCGCTCGGGTTCGTGGACGGCGAGGGCGGCGATGCCCTGGACGGCGGCCCGGGTGGGGATGAGGGCGACGCGGATGCCTTCGGCGCGGGCCTGTTCGGCGGCCTCGGCGGCGACGGTGCGCAGGTCCGTGTCGTTGGGGAGGAGGACGACCTCGTGGGCGTGGGCGCGGCGGATGGCGTCGGCGAGCTCCGCGCCGGTGGGGGGCTCTCCGGGGCGGGCGAGCAGCGTGGTGGCGCCCGCCCCGGCGCAGAGGCCGGCGAGGCCCTCGCCGGGGACGACGGCGACGATGGCGCGTCCGGCGCGCTCGGCTGGCTCGGCGTGCCCGGCGCGCTCGGAGTGCCCTGCGTGCCCGGCGCGCTCGGAGTGCTCGGCGTGCACGTCGAAGTGGGTGATGCGGATGCGGTACGGGCGTCCCGCCTCGACCCCGGCCTCGACGGCGGCGCCGGCGTCGTCGACGTGGACGTGCACGTTCCACAGCCCGTCGCCGCCGACCACGACCAGGGACTCGCCCAGCGCGTCGAGGCGGCTCTTCAGGCGGTCCACGGCGGCGTCCCGGGCCTCCAGGAGGTAGATCACCTCGTACGCGGGCCCGCCCCCGCCCTCGCAGGCGACGTCTTCCAGGACCGGGTGGCGCACGGGGCCGAGGGGGTGCTCGGGCGGCTCGCCCGTGAGCGTCTCCACGAGTGCCCCGAGCACCGCCACCAGGCCCCGCCCCCCGGCGTCCACGACTCCGGCGCGTTCGAGCGCGGCCAACTGCCCGGGGGTCGCGTCCAAGGCCGTCCGGGCCCCCTCGTAGGCCTTCCTGGCCACCGTCGCGAGCTCCCCGCCCGTCCCGCAGGCGTCGGCGGCGGCGCGGGCGACGGTGAGGACGGTGCCCTCGACGGGGTGGGCGACGGCCGCGCAGGCCGCCTCGGCGGCGCCGGCGAGGGCGCGGGCGAGGTGATCTCCGTCACCGCCGTCGGCGAGGACGGCGGCCATGCCGCGCAGCAGCTGGGACAGGATCGTCCCGGAGTTCCCGCGGGCGCCGAGCAGCGCGCCGTGCGCCATGGCCCGTATGACCTCGGCCACTCCCGCGCTCCCGGGGACCCCGTCGACCGCCCGGGCCGCCGACTCCACCGTCAGGTACAGGTTCGTACCGGTGTCCCCGTCCGCGACGGGATAGACGTTGATGGCGTCGATCTCCTCGCGCTCCCGGCCGAGCGCCGCCAGCGCCCCTGCGCACCAGGACCGGACGGCTTCGGCGTCGAGGATCTGCGGGGCTCGCGGCGTCGGGTGGGGCAACGCGTGGTCCTCCTGTGCTCTGCGCTGGGTTCACCGCAGCGTAGACCCGGGCTCACCAGGGGCCCGGGGCGGGGGCCGGGCGGAACATGGTAGTTTCGTTCCACCGAAGCGGTCGTTGTATGCTGCTTCGGTTGCCCGGCACCGTCGGGCCATTCCCCGGCAAACCACTTCAGATCCTAGATCCGATCCGGTGCGCCGGATTCCTGTAAATCTGAAGTCTTTGGAGTGACCCGTGGCTGCCAACTGCGACGTCTGCGGCAAGGGGCCGGGCTTCGGCAACAACATTTCGCACTCGCACCGCCGTACGTCTCGTCGCTGGAACCCGAACATCCAGCGTGTGCGTGCCGTGGTCGGTCGGACGCCGAAGCGGCTCAACGTCTGCACCTCGTGCATCAAGGCCGGCAAGGTCTCGCGCTAATTGGTGCTCCCCCGCGTCAAGCGGGGACAGCCCCGCCGACGTTTCGTCGTAGCGCAGCCCTGCGGTTGCCTTGAAAGGCCGGTTCACCTCGGTGAACCGGCCTTTTGCCTTGCCCGGGAACGGTTACCGGGACCGCTGTCGCCAGGCGTGGTCGACCGGACCGATGCCCGAGCCCAGCGCGAACCCCGCCGCGATCGCGCCCGTCACGTACGCCTTCGCCTCCCGCACCGCCTCCGGCACCTCCAGCCCCTTCGCGAGGCCCGACGCCACCGCCGAGGCGAGCGTGCAGCCCGTCCCGTGCGTGTGCCGGTTGTCGTGGCGCGGGGCCCTGAACCAGTGCTCCTCGGTGCCGTCCGTCAGGAAGTCGACGGCCTCCTCGCCCGAGGCGTCGAGGTGCCCGCCCTTGATGAGCGCCCAGCGCGGCCCGTACGCGAGGACCGCGTCGGCGGCCCGCCGCATCCCGTCCTCGTCCTCGACCACCACGCCCGTGAGCTGCGCCACCTCGTCCAGGTTGGGCGTGGCCACGGTGGCGGCCGGGAGCAGCTTCGTACGGACGGAGCCGAGCGCGGAGGCGGCGAGCAGCGGGTCACCGTGCTTGGAGACGCCGACCGGGTCGACGACGACGGGGGCCGCGACGGAGGAGAGCAGTTCGGCCACCGTCTCGACCAGCGCGGCGGACGCCAGCATGCCGGTCTTCACGGCCTGGACGCCGATGTCGTCGACGACGGCCCGGAACTGGGCCCGTACGGCCTCCTCGGGCAGCTCCCAGGCGCCCTGGACGCCCCGCGAGTTCTGTGCGGTCACGGCCGTGATCACGCTCATGCCGTGGACGCCGAGCGCCAGCATCGTCTTGAGGTCGGCCTGGATGCCCGCGCCGCCGCCGGAGTCGGATCCGGCGACGGTCAGGACGAGAGGAGGCCGGGTGCTCACTCCGTACCGCCGAAGTGGTCCCAGCCGCCCTTGCTGTGCCAGGGCGCGCCGTCCACGGTCACCTGCGGCAGCGCGGACGGGTTGAGGACCTCGCCGATGACCTTCCAGCGGGCCGGCAGCTTCACGTCCGGCGGGAAGGTGGCGACGATCGCGTGGTCCTCTCCCCCGGTGAGCACCCACTGGAGCGGGTCGACGCCGACGGCCTGGCCGATGTCGTGCATCTGGGTCGGGATGTCGATGAGGCCGGAGCGCAGGTCGATCCGGACCTTGCTGGCCTCGGCGATGTGCCCGAGGTCGGCGATCAGGCCGTCGCTGACGTCGCACATGGCGGTGGCGCCGAGCCCGGCGGCGGCCGGGCCGGCGTGGTACGGCGGCTCGGGGCGGCGGTGGGCCTCGACGAAGGCGCGCGGGGAGCGGAAGCCGCGGGAGAGCACCGCGTATCCGGCGGCGGACCAGCCGAGCCAGCCGGTGTAGGCGACGACGTCGCCGGGCTGGGCGCCGCCCCGGGTGACCGGGTCGTGGTTGCGGAGGTCGCCGAGGGCGGTGATGGAGACCATGATCGTGTCGCCGCGGACGACGTCGCCGCCGACCACCGCGGCGCCCGCGACCTGACATTCGTCGCGCAGTCCGTCCATGAGTTCCGTGGGCCAGGTGACCGGGAGTTCGGCGGGGACGACGAGCCCGAGCAGCAGCGCGGTCGGGACGGCGCCCATGGCGGCGATGTCGGCGAGGTTCTGCGCCGCGGCCTTGCGGCCGACGTCGTACGCCGTCGACCAGTCGCGGCGGAAGTGACGTCCTTCGAGCAGGATGTCCGTGCTGGCCACCACCCGCCGGTCGGGGGCGGAGACCACGGCGGCGTCGTCGCCGGGGCCGATCCGCACCGCGGGGGTGGAGGTGAGCCGGGAGGTGAGCTCCCTGATGAGCCCGAACTCGCCCAGCTCTCCGACTGTGCCCTTCACCGCGTGTCACCTCGTGTCGTCGTGCCGGCCGCCGCGCCGCTCCGCCGCTCCTCGCCGTGCGGGTCGCGGGCCGTCACCGTGCCGGATACCGTCAAGTTAACCGTCAAGCCGACCGTCAACTTCTCATCTGCCTGCGCCACACCGCGGGCGCCTCCGGGCGCGGAGGTCTCCCCGCGGCCCGCGGCGACGCGGTACCGTGGCGTCTCTTTCTCCCACAAGATCCTCGTGGCCGCCCTGGAGGTTCCGTGGTACAGGCGTACATCCTTATTCAGACCGAGGTGGGCAAGGCGTCGACCGTCGCCGAGACCATCTCCAAGATCACTGGAGTCATCCAGGCCGAGGACGTGACGGGTCCCTACGACGTGATCGTCCGCGCCGAGGCCGACACCGTGGACGCGCTCGGCCGCATGGTGGTCGCCAAGGTCCAGCAAGTGGAAGGCATCACGCGCACCCTCACCTGCCCGGTCGTGCATATCTAGCCCCCGTCTACCCTTGGCCGGTGATGTCTTCCCACCGGCCCTTCGGCCTGTCCGTCTCCGCCGCCGCGGTCGGCGTGCTGCTGCTCGCCGTCACGGGCTGTTCCTCCGCGGACGCGAAGGCGTCGGTGGCGGTTCCCGGTCCTCCGGCGGCCGAAGCCGCCTTCTGCCGTGCGCTCGCGAAGGAGTTGCCCGACACCGTGGCGGGTCTGGAGCGGACCGGCACCGAGCCGGAGTCCGAGCTGACCGCCGCGTGGGGGGATGCGGCGATCGTACTGCGCTGCGGGGTCCCCCGACCCGAAAAGATGAACGATCCGCAGGCGCAGGGGATCGACGCGAACGGCGTGAACTGGCTGTTCGAGCCGCGCGCGGGCGACGGCCCCCGCTTCACCACGACGTACCGGAAGACGTACGTCGAGGTGACGCTGGACAAGCGGTACGCGCACGATGTCGGCCCGCTCGTGGATCTCGCCGCCCCCGTGAAGAAGGCCGTCCCGCCCAGCCTCTGAGCGGGAGGGCCGGCCTCTGAGCGGGAGGGCTGCCTAGCGCAGGCCGGTGGAGCGGTTCAGCGCGGCCTGGATGAGCCGGTCGACGAGCTCCGGGTAGCTGACGCCGCTCTCCTGCCACATGCGCGGGTACATGGAGATGGGCGTGAAGCCGGGCATGGTGTTGATCTCGTTGATGACGAAGCCGCCGTCCTCGGTGAGGAAGAAGTCGGCGCGCACCAGGCCCTCGCAGGAGACCGACTCGTAGGCGAGGACGGCGAGGCGCTGGACCTCGGCGGTGGCCTCGTCGCCGATCGGCGCGGGCACCAGGCCCGAGGCCGAGTCGATGTACTTCGCCTCGAAGTCGTAGAAGTCGTGGTCGGTGACCGGCGGGATCTCGGCCGGCACGCTGGCGCGCGGGCCGTCCTCGAACTCCAGGACGCCGCACTCGATCTCACGGCCCTTGACCAGCGCCTCGACGATGATCTTCGGGTCGAAGCGGCGGGCCTCCTCGACGGCCTCGTCCAGGCCGGAGAGGTCGTCGACCTTGGTGATGCCCACGGAGGAGCCGCCACGGGCCGGCTTCACGAAGAGCGGCCAGCCGTGGTCGGCGGCGAACTCCACGATCTTCTTGCGGGCCGCGGCCGGGTTCTGCTCCCACTCGCGCGGCCGGATCACCTCGTACGGGCCGACGGGCAGGCCGAAGGAGACGAAGACGCGCTTCATGTACTCCTTGTCCTGGCCGACGGCGGAGGCGAGGACGCCGGCGCCGACGTACGGGATGCCGGAGAGCTCCAGGAGGCCCTGGAGGGTGCCGTCCTCGCCGTACGGGCCGTGCAGCATCGGGAAGACCACGTCGACCTCGCCGAGGGCCTGCGGCAGCGAGCCGGGCTCGTTGAGGACGACCTCGCGGCTGGCGGGGTCGACGGGCAGGACCACGCCGCCGGTCTCGGACTCGGCGAGCTGGGCGACGTCCGGCAGGACGCGGCCGGCGATCGCCATCCGCTCGGGGGCGTCGGCGGTCAGCGCCCAGCGCCCCTCCCGGGTGATGCCGATGGGCAGCACGTCGTACTTGTCCCGGTCGATGGCGCGCAGGACGGCACCGGCGGTGACGACGGAGATGGCGTGCTCGGAGCTGCGTCCGCCGAAGACGACGGCCACGCGCGGCTTGCGGGGGCTCTGGGTGTTCTCGCTCATATCGCGATGAGCGTACCCTGCGGCGTCCGAACTGCTGAGCGCCCCGCTTCCGCTTCGCGCGTCCGGCTCAGCGCCGCCCTGCGGTTCGGCGTGCCCTGCGGCTCAGCGCCGCCCTGCGGTTCGGTGTGCCCTGCGGCTCAGCGCCGCTCGGCCTTGGCGCTGCGCGACATCAGCTCCTTGAGCGCGACGATCGGCGGCTTGCCCTCGTGGACGATGGACACGACCGTCTCGGTGATGGGCATGTCGACGCCGTGCCGGCGGCCCAGATCGAGCACGGACTCGCAGGACTTGACGCCCTCGGCGGTCTGCTTGGTGGCCGCGATGGTCTCCTGGAGGGTCATCCCGCGGCCCAGGTTGGTGCCGAAGGTGTGGTTCCGGGAGAGCGGCGAGGAGCAGGTGGCGACGAGGTCGCCGAGGCCGGCCAGGCCGGAGAAGGTGAGCGGGTCGGCGCCCATGGCGAGGCCGAGCCGGGTGGTCTCGGCCAGGCCGCGGGTGATGAGCGTGGCCTTGGAGTTGTCGCCGAGGCCCATGCCGTCGGCGATGCCGACGGCGAGCCCGATGACGTTCTTGACGGCTCCGCCGAGTTCGCAGCCGACGACGTCGGTGTTGGTGTACGGGCGGAAGTACGGCGTCATGCAGGCGGTCTGGAGCCGCTGGGCGACCGTCTCGTCGGCGCAGGCGACGACGGCGGCGGCGGGCTGCCGGGCGGCGATCTCGCGGGCCAGGTTGGGGCCGGTGAGCACCGCCACGCGCTCGGCCGGGACGTCCGCGACCTCCGTGATGACCTCGCTCATCCGCTTGGCGGTGCCGAGTTCGATGCCCTTCATCAGGGAGACGAGGACGGTGCCGGGGGCCAGCTTCGGCGCCCAGTCGGCGAGGTTCTCGCGCAGCGTCTGGGAGGGCACGACGAGGACGGTGAAGTCGGCGTCGCGCGCGGCCTCGGCGGCGTCGGCGGTGGCCGTGATGCCCTTGGGGAGTTCGACCCCGGGCAGGTAGTCGGGGTTGACCCCGGTGCTGTTGATCGTCTCCGCGAGGGCGGCGCGGCGGCCCCAGAGGCTGACCTCGCAGCCCGCGTCGGCGAGCACCATGGCGAAGGCGGTGCCCCAGGATCCGTTGCCGAAGACGGCTGCCTTGGTCACTTCTTGCCTTCCTCAGCGGCCTTCGCGGCCTTGCGGCGCTGCTCCTGGCGCGCCTTCCTGTGGTCGTACGGCTCGGCCGGGGCCTTCTCGCCGCGGACCTCCTCCAGGATCCGGGTGATCGCCGCCATGATCTCCTCAGTGGCCTCGCGCAGCACGTCGGGCGTGGGTTCGAGGTCGTAGAAGCGGGAGAGGTCGACGGGCGGACCGGCCTGCACGATCAGGGTCTTGCGCGGCCAGAGGCTGAGCTTGTTCTCCTTGGCGTACGGCGGCATCGCGAGGTTGGCGCCCCACTGGGCGACCGGGATGACGGGCGCCTTGGTGAGCAGCGCGACCCGGGCGGCGCCGGTCTTGCCGGCCATGGGCCACATCTCGGGGTCGCGGGTGAGGGTGCCCTCGGGGTAGAAGGCGACGCACTCGCCGCGCTCGATGGCGTCGACGGCGGACCGGAAGGCGTCCAGGGCGTTGGTGGTCTCGCGGTAGACCGGGATCTGGCCGGTGTTGCGCAGCATCGTGCCGACGAAGCCGCCCTTGAAGAGGCCGGCCTTGGCCAGGAAGCGGGGCACGCGGCCGGTGTTGTACTGGTAGTGCGCGTAGGACAGCGGGTCCAGGTACGAGTTGTGGTTCACCGCGGTGATGAAGCCGCCGTCGGCCGGGATGTGCTCCGTTCCGCGCCAGTCCCGCTTGAACAGCACCACCAGCGGGGGTTTGGCGATGACCGCCGCCAGGCGGTACCAGAAGCCGATTCTGCGGCGGGACACTCGGACACCTTTCTCCGGACTGGTTCGCGGGGAGGGTCAAGTGTCGCCCCCCGCTCCTGGGCTGTCGAGGACACCGTACGCCCCGGGGCCCGGCCGGTTCGCGCGGGCGGGACGGAACTCCTGGGGCGCGGGCGGCCGGAAACCGGGCGGTGGGCGGGAGAAGAGAGGCCGGCGGGTGGGAGGGAACCGGGCGGTGGGTGGGAGAAAACCGGCCGGCGGGTGGGAGGGAACCGGGCCGCGGGTGGGAGAAAAGGGGCCGGCGGACCGGGCGGAGGCGGGAAGAATGGGGCCCGATGAAGAGCTACGCCGACGAGAGCGCGGACGACGGCTGGTCGCTCGTCGTGCCCCTGAAGCCGCTGGCACGGGCGAAGAGCCGGCTCGGCCCCGCGGTGGGCGGCCCGCTGCGCCGCCGCCTGGCGCTGGCGTTCGCCGAGGACACGGTGGCGGCGGTGCTCGCCTGCCCCGCGGTACGGGATGTGGCGGTCGTCACGGATGATCCGGCGGCGGCCGGGGCGCTCGCGGCGCTCGGCGCGCGGATCGTGCCGGACCTGCCGGGCGCGGGGCTCAACGGGGCCCTCGCGCACGGGGCCCGTACGGTGCGGGCGGGGCGGCCCGGGGCCCGGGTGGCGGCGCTGAACGCGGACCTTCCGGCGCTGCGGCCGGCCGAGCTCGCGCGGGTCCTGGCGGTGGCGGGGCAATTCCCGAGGGCATTTCTCGCGGATGCCGCCGAAATAGGTACGACATTCCTCTCGGCCGGTCCGGACACGGAATTGGAACCGGCTTTCGGAGGGGCTTCCCGGCGTCGGCATTTGTCGTCGGGAGCGGTGGAAATCCGGCTGGCAGGGGTGGATTCCGTACGCCGGGACGTGGACACCGGAGAGGATCTGGCGGCGGCCCTGGCGCTCGGCGTGGGGCCGCGGACGGCGGCCCGCTGGGTGCGCGCGGCCGGTTAGCGGGCGGGCCGGATAGGCTGCCGTCCATGCAGGCGACCGCGTACACGTACGATCCCGAGACCCACAGCGGCAGCGTGCTGCTGGACGACGGCACCCCGGTCGAGTTCGGGGGCGACGCCTTCGTGGCGGGCGGGCTGCGGCTGCTGCGGCCGGGGCAGCGGGTGCGGATCGAGACGGAGGGCGAGGGTGCGGCCCTGCGGATCACGCTGGTGACGCTGCAGACGTTCTAGCGGCGCCCGTACGACCGCACGCACGGCCCCGCATGCACGGCCCCGCATGCACGGCCCCGCATGCACGGCCGCATGTACGACCGCGTGCACGGCCGCCCACACGGCTGCTCGTGCAGCGTTCATACGGCCGAAAATCCCCTTGTACGCGCCGCGGGCCGGGCTCCCCGACAGGGAGCCCGGCCCGGCGTATGAGCACGCGCCGCCTTACTTCTTCGCGGCGGTGGTCTTCTTCGCGGTGGTCTTGCGCGCCGTCGTCTTCTTGGCGGGCGCCTTCTTCGCGGTGGCCTTCTTCGCCGGCGCGGTCTTCTTGGCGGTGGCCTTCTTCGCCGCCGCGGGCGTGGCCTTCTTGGCCGCGGCGGCGGTGGTGGTCTTCTTCGCCGTCGTGGTCTTCTTGGCGGCGGCCGTGGTCTTCTTCGCGGCGGCCGTCGTGGTCTTCTTGGCCGCGGCGGCGGTGGTCTTCTTCGCCGGGGTGGCCTTCTTCGCCGGGGTCGCCTTCTTCGCGGCGGCCTTCTTGGCGGTGGTGGCCTTCTTGGCCGCGGCCTTCTTCACGGTGGCGGACGCGGCGCCGCCACCCATGAGGCTGCCCTTCGGGGCCTTCTTGACGGAGACCTCGCCTCCCTTGGGGAGCTTCTTCGAGCCGCTGACCAGGTCCTTGAAGCCCTGACCCGCGCGGAAGCGCGGAACGGAGGTCTTCTTGACCCGCACGCGCTCACCCGTCTGCGGGTTGCGGGCGTAACGGGCGGGGCGGTCGACCTTCTCGAACGACCCGAAGCCGGTGACCGAGACCCGGTCGCCGGAGACCACGGCGCGCACGATGGCGTCGAGCACGTGGTCGACGGCTTCGGCGGCCTGCTGGCGGCCGCCCAACTTGTCGGCAATCGCTTCTACGAGCTGCGCCTTGTTCACGTCTTCCCCTTCGGAGACTTTGCCAGAACGAAAGTGTTCAAGCTTTTTCGCACGTTAGGCATGTATATACCGCAAATCAAACACGAAACGGGCTAATCACCCTAGTGCCGCAACGCGGAAGACGCGTTGCGGAGTTCCGGGCGTCAGTCGTCTTCAGGGAATCGACCCTCGTCGAGGTCCTTCATCAACCGGTCCAGACGCGCTGCCGCGTCCGTGATGTCGTGCTTCGCCGCGGCCGTCACGACCAGCAGCTTCCGGGACAGCGCCATCCTTACGCCCTCCGGGACTTGCAGTTCGCGCACCCTTCTGTGCGCTTGCTTCAATCGGGCGGCGACGGCCTCGTAGAGCTCGAGTTGGCTGTCACCTTCCATGCACCGATTGTGCCATCTAGGGCGAGTTGTCGCCCGACCGGGCCTCAACAAGCGACTGCGCCCCCCACCGGGCGGTGGGGGGCGCAGTCGTGGAAACGCGCTGCTCAGACCGTAATTGTACGGGGCTTGAAGGCCGGTCGAGCTGCCTCGTAGGCGGCGATGTCCGCTTCGTTCTGAAGGGTGAGGCTGATGTCGTCCAGACCGTTCAGCAGCCTCCACCGTGCGTTCTCGTCGAGCTCGAAGTCGGCGTCGATCCCGGGGGCGAGGACCTTGCGGGCCTCCAGGTCGACGGTGACCTCGACGGTCGGGTCGGCCTCGGTCAGCTCCCACAGGGCGTCGACGGTGGCCTGCGGCAGGACGACGGTGAGCAGGCCGTTCTTCAGCGAGTTGCCGCGGAAGATGTCGGCGAAGCGGCTGGAGATCACGGTCTTGAAGCCGTAGTTCTGCAGCGCCCAGACGGCGTGCTCACGGGAGGAGCCGGTGCCGAAGTCGGGGCCGGCGACCAGGACCGTGGCCCCCTGCCGCTCGGGGCGGTTGAGGACGAACTGCTCGTCCTTGCGCCAGGCCTCGAAGAGACCGTCCTCGAAGCCGTCGCGGGTGACCTTCTTCAGCCAGTGCGCCGGGATGATCTGGTCGGTGTCGACGTTGCTGCGGCGCAGCGGGACGGCGCGGCCGGTGTGCGTGGTGAAAGCTTCCATGGTTCCTCAGACCCCCGCGGTGGTGGCGACGTCGGACAGATCGGCCGGGGAGGCCAGGTGGCCCAGGACGGCGGTGGCGGCGGCGACCTGGGGGGAGACCAGGTGGGTGCGGCCGCCCTTGCCCTGCCGGCCCTCGAAGTTGCGGTTGGAGGTGGACGCGGAGCGCTCACCGGGGGCCAGTTGGTCGGGGTTCATGCCCAGGCACATGGAGCAGCCCGCGTGCCGCCATTCGGCGCCGGCCTCCTTGAAGACCTTGTCCAGGCCCTCCTCGACGGCCTGCAGAGCGACCCGGACGGAGCCGGGGACGACCAGCATGCGGACGCCGTCGGCGACCTTGCGGCCCTCCAGGAGGGCGGCGGCGTTGCGCAGGTCCTCGATGCGGCCGTTGGTGCAGGAGCCTACGAAGACGGTGTCGACCTTGATGTCGCGCAGCGGCTGGCCGGCGGTCAACCCCATGTACTCCAGGGCCTTTTCGGCGGCGAGGCGCTCCGAAGCGTCTTCGTACGAAGCCGGGTCGGGGACGTTCGCCGAAAGCGGGGCGCCCTGGCCGGGGTTGGTGCCCCAGGTGACGAACGGGGCCAGCTCGGCGGCGTCGATGACGACCTCGGCGTCGAAGACGGCGTCCTCGTCGGTCTTCAGCGTCTTCCAGTACGCGACGGCGGCGTCCCAGTCCTCGCCCTCGGGGGCGTGGGCGCGGCCCTTCAGATAGGCGAAGGTGGTCTCGTCGGGGGCGATCATGCCCGCGCGGGCACCGGCCTCGATGGACATGTTGCAGATGGTCATCCGGGCCTCCATCGAGAGCTTCTCGATGGCGGAGCCGCGGTACTCCAGGACGTAGCCCTGGCCGCCGCCGGTGCCGATCCTCGCGATGATCGCCAGGATCAGGTCCTTGGCCGTGACGTCCTCGGGCAGCTCGCCGTCGACGGTGATCGCCATGGTCTTCGGGCGGGCCATGGGCAGCGTCTGGGTGGCCAGCACGTGCTCGACCTGGCTGGTGCCGATGCCGAAGGCCAGCGCGCCGAAGGCGCCGTGCGTGGAGGTGTGGGAGTCGCCGCAGACCACGGTGGTGCCCGGCTGGGTCAGTCCCAGCTGCGGTCCCACCACGTGGACGACGCCCTGCTCGACGTCGCCCAGCGGGTGCAGCCGGACGCCGAACTCGGCGCAGTTCTTGCGCAGGGTCTCCAGCTGGGCCCGGGAGACCGGGTCCGCGATCGGCTTGTCGATGTCGAGCGTCGGGGTGTTGTGGTCCTCGGTGGCGATGGTGAGGTCGAGGCGCCGCACCTGCCGGCCGTTCTGCCGGAGACCGTCGAAGGCCTGGGGGCTGGTCACCTCGTGCAGCAGGTGCAGATCGATGAAGAGGAGGTCGGGCTCGCCCTCGGCGCGCCGGACGACGTGGTCGTCCCAGACCTTCTCCGCGAGTGTCCTACCCATCGCTTTCCCTCCGGCCGGCGGCGTGCGCCGGCACCCTAGAGACCCGTTTCGCGGGCCGTCGTGCGGCCGCACCTCAAGAGTGACAAGATCCTCGGAAAATTGAACTTGCGTTTCACAGAGTGAGACGCGAATATCGTTTCATGGACAACTCTAGCGGCGTAGGCGTTCTCGACAAGGCAGCCCTTGTCCTGAGCGCCCTGGAGTCCGGTCCGGCCACCCTCGCAGGTCTGGTCGCGGCGACGGGACTCGCACGACCCACGGCACACCGACTGGCCGTGGCACTGGAACACCACCGGATGGTGGCCCGCGACATGCAGGGCCGGTTCATCCTCGGACCGCGGCTGGCGGAGCTCGCCGCCGCGGCCGGTGAGGACCGCCTGCTCGCGACCGCCGGGCCGGTGCTGACGCATCTGCGCGACGTGACGGGCGAGAGCGCCCAGCTCTACCGGCGCCAGGGCGACATGCGCATCTGCGTGGCGGCGGCGGAGCGGCTCTCGGGCCTCCGGGACACCGTGCCGGTCGGCTCCACGCTGACCATGAAGGCCGGCTCGTCCGCGCAGATCCTGATGGCCTGGGAGGAGCCCGAGCGGCTGCACCGCGGCCTCCAGGGCGCCCGCTTCACGGCGACGGCCCTGTCGGGCGTACGGCGCCGCGGCTGGGCCCAGTCGATCGGCGAGCGCGAGCCGGGCGTGGCGTCCGTCTCCGCGCCCGTACGCGGCCCCTCGAACCGCGTGGTGGCCGCCGTGTCGGTCTCGGGCCCGATCGAGCGTCTGACCCGCCACCCGGGCCGTATGCACGCCCAGGCGGTCATCGACGCCGCCGCCCGCCTGACCGAGGCGCTGCGCCGCAACGGCTGACCCTGCCCGCTTTCCCTCTCTTCATCTGTACGTGTCCGGCCCACCGCTCCAACGCCGCAGCGGTGGGCCGGAGTTGTGTGTGTCCTCCGACACAGCGACTGCGACACGACAACGAAGAAGCCCTCCCCCGAAGGGAAGGGCTTCTTCTGTGCGTACCCCCGACCGGATTCGAACCGGCGCTACCGCCTTGAGAGGGCGGCGTGCTAGGCCGCTACACAACGGGGGCTTTGGATCATACGTTTCCGCAGATCCGAGCTGGTCTACCAGGACTCGAACCTAGACTAACTGAACCAGAATCAGTCGTGCTGCCAATTACACCATAGACCAATACGTGGTTAGACCAGCGTCGTACCCCCGACCGGATTCGAACCGGCGCTACCGCCTTGAGAGGGCGGCGTGCTAGGCCGCTACACAACGGGGGCCCTAGCGATCCTGCATCAGAGTCACCGGGAGCTACCCAGGTGATCCTGCGGGAAGGATCTGTACCCCCGACCGGATTCGAACCGGCGCTACCGCCTTGAGAGGGCGGCGTGCTAGGCCGCTACACAACGGGGGCTTTGTGGATGCCATCCACGGTTTGCAGATGAGCTCTGCGAGCTGGCCTACCTGGACTCGAACCAAGACTAACTGAACCAGAATCAGTCGTGCTGCCAATTACACCATAGGCCACCGGAACTTGATCACTTCGAGAAGGGATCCTGCTCGGCTTGCGCTTTCGGGGCTTTCCGGCCTTTCGGCCCGTTCCCCTCGGCGCAGGAAGAACATTACCCGAAGGTGGACGGTGCTCCAAAACGCGTATCCCCGAGCAGCACCCCGGGCAGCTGGTGGAGGTCCGTGATGCGGGTCAGCTCGGGCCTTCCGCCGGTGTCCGCGCGGTCCAGCCAGACCCCGAGCAGCCCCGCCTCGACGGCGCCGCGCGCGTCCGTGTCCGGCTGGTCCCCGACGTACGCCACCTGGCCCGGCGGCAACCCCAGGGCCGTACAGGCCGCGTGGAACGCCTCCGCGGCCGGCTTGGCCACCCCGAGCTCGGCGGCGCACAGAACGGCCTCGAAGCGGTCCCGTACGCCCAGGGTGCGGAGCTTGGGGTCCTGGGCGTGGATGCTGGAGTTCGACAGGACGCCGTGGCGGTAGTCACGGGCCAGCAGGTCGAGCACGGGCACGGCGTCGGGGAAGAGCTCCCAGGCGGCCTCGTAGTGCGCCACGTAGCGGTCGAACCAGCCGTCGGCCTCGTCCGAGGTCATCCCCGGCCGCTCCAGGAAGTCCCGCACCCGCCACCGCCGCTGCTCCTGCCAGTCGCCGAGCCCGGCCTCGTAGCGCCGCCAGTGCAGCTCCGTGAGCTCCTTCCAGCGCCCGAGGGCCCGGTCGACGGAGTCCCACCCGTCGACCAGGCCCTCGGCGGCCAGGTGCGCCCGCATGCCGGCGCGGTCGGCGCTCCCGTAGTCGAAGATCGTGTCGTCCACGTCCCAGAGGACGGCGCGGATGGTCATGGAAACGACGGTACCCCCGCCCCGGGTACGGGACGGGGGTACCGGTGGGTACGGGCCGGGCTCAGCCGGCGAGCTTCGCCAGGGCCGCGTCGACGCGAGCCAGGGTCTTGTCCCGGCCCAGGATCTGGAGGGACTCGAAGAGCGGCAGGCCGACCGTGCGGCCGGTGACGGCGACGCGGACCGGGGCCTGGGCCTTGCCGAGCTTGAGGCCGTGGGCCTCGCCGGCGGCCAGGACGGCGTTCTTGAGCGACTCCGGGTCGTTCCAGTCGGCGTCCACGAGCTTCTCGCGGGCGGTGGTGAGCAGGGCCGCGGGCTCGCCCTTCATCGCCTTGTCCCAGGACGGCTGGTCGAAGACCGGCTCCTTGAGGAACAGGAAGTCGACGTTGGCCGTGATGTCCGACAGGACGGTCAGGCGGGTCTGGGCGTACGGCGCGATGGCCTCCCAGGCGGCGCGGTCGAAGTCCTCGGGGGCCCAGTTGGCGTGCGGGGCGTTCAGCCACGGCTCGCAGGCCGCGGTGAAGTCCTTCACGTCCAGCATGCGGATGTGGTCCGCGTTGATGGACTCGGCCTTCTTGAGGTCGAAGCGCGCCGGGTTGGCGTTGACGTCCGCGATGTCGAACTTCTCGACCATCTCGGGGATGGTGAAGAGGTCCTGGTCCGCGGAGAACGACCACCCGAGGAGCGACAGGTAGTTCAGCAGGCCCTCGGGGAGGAAGCCGCGCTCCCGGTAGAGGTTGAGGGAGGCCTGCGGGTCGCGCTTGGAGAGCTTCTTGTTGCCCTCGCCCATGACGTACGGCAGGTGGCCGAAGGCCGGGATCTGCTTGGCCACGCCCAGCTCGATCAGCGCCTTGTAGAGCGCGATCTGGCGCGGGGTGGAGGAGAGCAGGTCCTCGCCGCGCAGGACGTGGGTGATCTCCATCAGGGCGTCGTCGACCGGGTTGACCAGGGTGTACAGCGGGGCGCCGTTGGCGCGCACGATGCCGTAGTCCGGGACGTTCTCCGGGGTGAAGGTGAGCTCGCCGCGGACCAGGTCGGTGAAGGTGATCGTCTCGTCCGGCATCCGGAAGCGGACGATGGCCTCGCGGCCCTCGGCCTTGTAGACCTCGACCTGCTCGGCGCTCAGCTCGCGGCAGTGGCCGTCGTAGCCGGACGGCTTGCCGGCGGCGCGGGCGGCCTCGCGGCGGTCGTCCAGCTCGGTCTGGGTGCAGTAGCAGTGGTACGCGTAGCCGCCGGCGAGGAGCTTGTCGGCGACGTCCTTGTAGATGTCCATCCGCTGCGACTGGCGGTACGGCTCGTGCGGGCCGCCGATCTCCGGGCCCTCGTCCCAGTCGAGGCCGAGCCACTTGAGCGAGTCGAGCAGCTGGTTGTACGACTCCTCGGAGTCGCGCGCCGCGTCGGTGTCCTCGATGCGGAAGACCATGGTGCCCTGGTTGTGCCGCGCGAAGGCCCAGTTGAAGAGGGCGGTGCGGACCAGGCCCACATGGGGGTTGCCGGTCGGGGAGGGACAGAAACGTACGCGGATGTTCGCGTTAGCCACGCTTGATCACCCTGTTGGTGAGAGTGCCGATGCCTTCGATGGTGACGGCGACCTCGTCGCCGACGGTGAGGGGGCCGACCCCGGCGGGGGTGCCGGTGAGGATGACGTCGCCCGGGAGCAGCGTCATGGCCTCGGTGATGTGGACGACCAGGTCCTCGATGGAGCGGATCATGTCGCTCGTACGGCCGAGCTGTCGTTGTTCGCCGTTGACCGTGGCCTGGATGGTCAGGTCGCTCGCGTCGGCGATGCTCAGGCCGGTCTCGACCCAGGGACCCAGCGGGCAGGAGGTGTCGAAGCCCTTGGCGCGGGCCCACTGGGACTCGCGCTGCTGGACGTCGCGTGCGGTGACGTCGTTGGCACAGGTGAAGCCGAAGACGACGTCCTTGACGCGCTCGCGGGGAACCTCGCGGCACATGCGGCCGATGACCACGGCCAGTTCGGCCTCGTGGTGCAGCTCGTTGGAGAAGGAGGGGTACTCGATGGCGTCGCCGGGGCCGATCACGGAGGTGGTGGGCTTGAAGAAGGCCACCGGGACCTCGGGGACCTCGTTGCCGAGTTCCTTCGCGTGCTCCGCGTAGTTGCGGCCGATGGCCACCACCTTGTTGGGGAGCACGGGCGGCAGGAGCCGGACCTTGCTCAGCGGGACCTTGGTGCCGCTGAGCTCGAAGTCGGTGTACGGGATGCCCTTGATGATGTCGAGGACCAGGCCGCCGGACTCGACGGTTCCCTCGCCCTCGACCGCACCGAACGCGACGTTGCCGTCGATGGAGAATCTGGCGATGCGCACGAGTGCTGTCGCCCCTCACTTGCTACTGGCTGGAGTCTGACGCTCCAGGCTAACGCGGCGCGAGGGGCCGACCGGCGGATTTGCCGCCTGGTCGCGGACGCGCGGGGAGTTACTCGGCGGCGGAGAGGTACGCCGGGACGTACGGCGCAGGCGGGGTCATCAGGACCGTGCGGCGCGGGTTGGCGGTCGTGCCCGGGAGGGCGGCGGCGTACTCGGGCTGGACGGGGCGGCCCAGCTGTGCGGCGTCCTCGAGGTGGGCGAGGGTCGAGCGGCGGGGGTTGGCCGTGGTGCGGAGTACGGGCGTCGTCTTCATCGCGGTGTCGGACCCTTGTCTGCGGTGGGGGGCGCCCACGCGGGCGCGCGGGTCTCCCATTCTGTAAAGCGTCAGGCTAAACATGCAATTCCCTTCGATTGCATGGCGGACCCAACGAACTACGTGTGAGTTTGCTCACCAATCAAGGAACAAAGCGGGCATTACGCTCCGCCACGCGAGGTGACCGAAACGGACATTCCTCCACTGAATGCAGTATTCCGCTCCTGATCATGGCGACTGGGACACCCCTCCCCCCTTGCCTCTTCGGGCAGATTCGCCCGATTCCTCCGTGATCATCTTCTACATGGGGTGACACGTCGTTCACACGTTGTCATCCCCTTCGCGCCACGCCCCACGGCCCTTGTTGGAGATCCGGCACTGTGCTGGAATTCCACGCACCGCCGCGGGTTTGAGGCCGGTGTGCAGGGGGCGCAACGCAGCGCCGGCCGAGTGGCGGGACTAGGGGGATCTGCGCCGGTCACCGACGACCACCACTGGGACGCGCCTGCGTCCCACGACGCCGACACCGTCTTCTCCGTTCATCCGGAGGGACGCCTGGTCCAGAGGTTGCGACGCTAGTGCAGGGACGTTTCAAGAGGGATGGCACGGGCTCTTCCCAGGCCCGAAAGGGCCGAGGGGAAGCTCCGGCGGAGCAGGAGCCGCGTGCCGGGACCCAGCACGGTTCCCCGGCCTCGCAGCCGCAGCATGCTTCCGGCGGCCCCGGCAACTCCGGCGCTGACCGGAACGGCAAGGGCGGCAAGGGCGGCAAGGGCACGAACCCGGCCAAGGCCGGTGGCTCCGACGGTGCCCGCGGTACGGCCGCGGACGCCGCCGCCGAGCACGCCCCGCTGCCCAAGCTCAACTCCGAGGCCCAGGTCGGGCCCCGAATAGCCCTGCGCAACTGGCGCATCTCCACCCGCCTGGTCGCCCTGCTGACCCTCCCCGTGGTCGCGGCGACCAGCCTCGGCGGCATCCGCATCAGCGAGTCCCTGCAGGACATGGACCAGCTGGACCAGATGCAGCTGCTCACCCGGCTGACCAAGGAAGCCACCAACTTCGCCGAGCAGCTCCAGCAGGAGCGCGACCTGTCCGCCGGTCCGCTGGCCAACGGCAAGGACCCGAGCGACTACCAGGTCGCCAACCCGCGGAAGAACACCGACCGCGCGTACCGGGCGTTCCTGGAGGCCACCAAGGAGATCCCGGCCACCGAGGACGACGAGTCGCTGCGGAGCATCCGGCAGAACGTCAACCAGATCGCCTCGCAGGTCAGCCAGCTCGGCACCATCCGCGTCAACGCGTACAAGCAGGACGGCACCGCCCACTCGGTGACCGTCGAGGCGTACAGCCGGCTGATCCGCTCGCTGCTCAGCCTGTCCCAGGACATGGCGCAGGCCACCAGCAACCCGGAGATGATCAAGCGGACCCGCGCGCTCGCCGCGTTCTCGTCCGCCAAGGAGTACGCCTCCATCCAGCAGGCGATCATCGCCTCCGCGCTGCCGCCGAACGACAGCAAGCCCGCCAACCTCCAGCTCGGTGACCGCCTCTACGGCGAGGCCGCGTTCACCAGTGAGGGCGTCGAGCTCAAGTCCTTCCAGGCGATCTACGAGTCGGCCGGCGGCGACGCCGCGGAGCTGACCGCCTCGCTGACCAACGGCAACCCCTCGATCGAGGCGGCCGACAACTACTCGCAGCGGCTGCTGAACTCCAGCCGCGGCCTGCCGGACGTCAAGCGCGGCCACCTGAACTTCACCGACGAGTACGGCACCAAGATGCGTGCCATGAAGACCATCGAGGCGACGCTGCTCGGCGAGATGGAGACCAAGGCGCGCGAGCTGCGCCAGGAGTCGCAGCGCGACGCCATCATCAACGGTGCGCTGATCCTCCTCGTCCTCGGCGTCTCGCTCGTCGGCGCCTTCGTCGTGGCCCGGTCCATGATCCGGTCGCTGCGCCGGCTCCAGGACACCGCGACCAAGGTCGCCCAGGAACGCCTGCCCGAGCTGGTCAAGCAGCTCTCGGAGGCCGACCCGCAGGACGTCGACACCTCCGTCGAGTCCGTCGGTGTGCACTCCCGCGACGAGATCGGCCAGGTGGCCGCGGCCTTCGACGACGTGCACCGCGAGGCGGTCCGCCTCGCCGCCGAGCAGGCCCTCCTCCGGGGCAACGTCAACGCGATGTTCACCAACCTGTCGCGCCGTTCGCAGGGCCTCATCCAGCGTCAGCTCTCGCTCATCTCCGAGCTGGAGTCCCGCGAGGCCGACCCGGACCAGCTGTCCTCGCTGTTCAAGCTCGACCACCTCGCGACGCGCATGCGCCGTAACGGTGAGAACCTCCTCGTCCTCGCCGGTGAGGAGCCGGGCCGCCGCTGGACCCGCCCGGTCCCGCTGGTCGACGTGCTCCGCGCCGCCGCGTCCGAGGTGGAGCAGTACGAGCGCATCGAGCTGGCCTCGGTCCCCGCGACCGAGGTCGCCGGCCGCGTCGTCAACGACCTCGTGCACCTGCTCGCCGAGCTGCTCGAGAACGCCACCTCCTTCTCCTCGCCGCAGACCAAGGTCCGGGTCACCGGTCACGCGCTGCCCGACGGCCGCGTGCTCGTCGAGATCCACGACACCGGCATCGGCCTCTCCCCCGAGGACCTCGCCGCGATCAACGAGCGGCTCGCCTCGCCGCCCACCGTGGACGTCTCGGTCTCCCGCCGCATGGGTCTGTTCGTGGTCGGCCGCCTGTCCCTGCGGCACGGCATCCGGATCCAGCTGCGCCCGTCCGACTCGGGCGGCACCACCGCGCTCGTCATGCTCCCCGTCGACGTCGCCCACGGCGGCAAGAAGCCGGCGCCGAAGGCCGGTCAGGCCGGCCAGGGCGCCGTCCCGCAGGGCCAGGGCGCCCCGGGCGGCCGGCTCACCGCCGGTCCCGGCGCGGCCGGCGGCCTCGGCGGCGGGCGGCCGGGCGGTGCCCCGGCCGCACCCGGCGGCCGGCTCGGCGCGGGCGCGGCCCGTGGCGCGCTGCCCGGCCAGGGCGGTCAGCGGCCGAACGGCCAGGCTCCGCAGCAGCCGCAGGGTCCGAACCTCTTCCAGGAGCGCTCGCAGGCGCCGGCCCCGTCCCAGGACCGGTCCCTGGACCGGGGTCCGGAGACCGCGCAGCTGCCGCCCGTACCGCAGGACCCGCAGCAGCCGGGGCTCGGCGGCGCGGCGCCCGGCGGTTTCGTCGGCGGTGCGCAGAGCGCGATCCCGTCCCGTACGGACATCTGGGGTGGCCAGAACCCGCAGGCCCAGCAGGCCCAGCACGCCCAGCAGGCTCCGCAGGACCGCCAGCAGCCGGCGCCGGAGGGCCAGAACGGCTTCCCGCGTGCCGAACTGCCCGGTGGCAACCCGCAGCCGCAGCAGCCGCGCCCGCAGGCCACCAGCTGGGGCAACGACCCGGTGCAGCCGGTCCGCCGGCCGCAGCAGGACATGACCCCGCTGGACGCGCCGCGCGGCCACGAGGACCCGGAGACCACCGGCGGCTACCCGCAGCCGGTCCCGGGCTACCCCGAAGGCCCCGGCTCCACCGGTCAGTTCGCCCGCCCGGACTACGGGATGCCGCAGGCCCCGCAGCAGCCGCAGGTCCCGCAGGGCTACCAGGACCCGGCGTCCACCGGGCAGTTCCCGCAGGCGGACTACGGGATGCCGCAGGCGCCGCAGCCCCAGCAGGCCCCGCAGCAGCAGGCGTTCGGCCACCAGCCGTACGTGCCGCAGGCGCAGGCGCCGCAGCAGCACGTCCAGGCCCCCGCGCCCCAGCAGCGTCCGGCGAACCAGCCGGCCCAGCCGCAGCAGCCGCAGCTTCAGCAGCCGCGTCAGCCGGAGGCCCTGCCGCCGGCGCCGCCCGCCGGTGAGGGCCGTACTCCGCTGTACGACACGCTGGAGACGAACTGGTTCCACCAGGACCAGGCCCAGCAGGCGCAGGCCCAGCAGGCGCAGGCCCAGGCCCAGCAGGCCCAGGCTCAGCAGGCCCAGCAGGGTCAGGCCCAGCACGGACAGCACGGTCTCCGCCCGCAGCAGGCCCCGGCGCCGCGTCAGGCCGCCCCGGCCCCGCGGGTGCCGGACGTCGAGCGGACCATGCAGACCCCGGTCGTCCCGCAGCGGCCCGCCCCGGCGGCCCCGCAGCAGCCGGAGGCCGGGCGGCAGAACGGCGCGGCCGCCTGGCGGACCTCGCCCAACGACGAGCTGGTGCGCCAGGCGGAGCGGGCGCGCAAGCCCGCGGCCGGCGGCGTCACCACCTCCGGGCTTCCGCGGCGCGTGCCGCGGGCCAACCTCGTGCCCGGGACCGCCCAGGAGCAGGCCAACTCGGCCGGCCCCCAGGTCTCCCGCGCACCCGACGACGTCCGCGGCCGGCTCACCAATCTGCGCCGCGGTATCCAGCAGGGCCGTCAGGCGGGCAACTCCACCACGGGTTCCTTCCACGTCGGTCCGACCCAGCAGCAGGAGCGTTAGTTGAGCGCGATGAGCCAGGCGGCGCAGAATCTGAACTGGTTGATCACCAACTTCGTGGACAACACCCCAGGGGTGTCGCACACGGTGGTGGTCTCCGCCGACGGACTGCTCCTTGCCATGTCCGACGGGTTCCCCCGCGACCGTGCCGACCAGCTGGCGGCGGTCGCGTCCGGACTGACCTCGCTGACCGCGGGGGCGTCCCGGATCTTCGAGGGCGGGCCCGTCGCCCAGACCGTGGTGGAGATGGAGCGCGGCTTCCTCTTCATCATGTCCGTCTCCGACGGTTCCTCGATGGCCGTGCTCGCGCACCCGGAGTGCGACATCGGCCTCGTGGGCTACGAGATGGCGCTGCTCGTCGACCGTGCGGGCAGCGTGCTCACCCCCGACCTGCGGGCCGAGCTCCAGGGCAGCCTGCTGCGCTGAGCCACCCTTTGTCCTATCCGTAACCGAACCGACGTGCCCAGGGCGGTGCGCCCCTCCGCACCGCCTCCGGACCGTTCACCGTCCGGCCGCCCCACCCGGCCCCCCACCGGCCCCATCAGACGGCAGAAGGTTCTGCTGTCACGCCCGGAGGATTCATGACCCCGCCCCCCGCCTCTCACGATCCGTACGGCGTCTCCATAGACGATCCGTACGGAGCGGAAGGCGACCAGCCGCTGGTCCGTCCCTATGCGATGACCGGCGGCCGGACCCGGCCGCGCTACCAGCTCGCCATCGAGGCGCTGGTCAGCACCACGGCCGACCCGGCACACCTGGCCACCCTGCTCCCGGAGCACCAGCGGATCTGCCACCTGTGCCGTGAGGTGAAGTCGGTGGCGGAGGTCTCGGCCCTGCTCTCGATGCCGCTCGGTGTGGCGCGCATCCTCGTGGCCGACCTGGCCGAGGCCGGCATGGTGGCCATCCACCAGCCGGGCAACGGAGAGGCCGGCGGCACGCCGGACGTGACACTGCTCGAAAGGGTGCTCAGTGGACTTCGCAAGCTCTAGCGCCGGTACCGCTTCGGCGGGCCGGTCGACCACCAGCGCGAAGATCGTGGTGGCCGGCGGCTTCGGCGTGGGCAAGACCACGTTCGTCGGCGCCGTCTCCGAGATCAACCCGCTGCGGACCGAGGCCGTGATGACCTCCGCCTCGGCGGGCATCGACGACCTCACGCACACCGGCGGGAAGACCACCACCACGGTGGCGATGGACTTCGGCCGCATCACCCTCGACCAGGACCTCATCCTGTACCTGTTCGGCACGCCCGGTCAGGACCGCTTCTGGTTCATGTGGGACGACCTGGTGCGCGGTGCGATCGGCGCCGTGGTCCTGGTGGACACGCGGCGGCTCGCCGACTGCTTCCCGGCCGTGGACTACTTCGAGAACTCGGGCCTCCCCTTCGTGATCGCGCTCAACGGTTTCGACGGGCAGCAGCCGTACACGCCGGACGAGGTCCGGGAGGCGCTGCAGATCGGGCCCGACGCGCCCATCATCACGACCGACGCCCGCCACCGCGCGGACGCCAAGAGCGCGCTCATCACCCTCGTCGAGCACGCGCTCATGGCCCGCTTGAAGTAGTACACATCAAGTAGAAGTCGATATACGGCAGTTGTCGTAGAGGTTTTGGGGGTGGTCTGTGTCCTTCGACACGACCACCCCCACGTTGATAACAATCCGACAGAGAATCGGGGCGGGTCGGACACCCGACGCATCCAAGCGGTATCGCTGTGCTCACATGAGCCCTGCCTTTTGGCGGGGCTCGCTCTTTATGCCCGTTTTATCTGTGGCGTGAGCACTGAAAACCGGCTGCTTCGCACTGTTTGGATGCGGCCCCCCTCACGTGCTGCAATTCATGAACTCCCGAGTAGTACGGCCCTGAAACGAAACACCCGGCACAACGTAGGTGCCGACGCCGAGAGGTTGTTGGTCGAGTGAGGCGAAGCAAGGAAAGCTCCGCGGAACCGCAGGCGCGGGGCAACTTCACGCCGCCGTCCCACGCGGTGCCGCAGCCCGCGGAAGAGCTTCCACCCCCGGCCGCCGGCCGCAAGGGCAGCTCCAGCAAGCTGGCGCCGCGCAACTGGCGCGTGCCCACGCGTCTGAACGCGATCCTCCTCATACCCGCGCTCGTGGGCCTGGTCATGGGCGGCTTCCAGGTGAAGACGTCCATCGACACCTGGCAGGAGGCGCAGGACGCCGAGAAGACGGCGCTCATCGTGCGCGCCGCCTCGGACTACGGCCAGGCACTGCTCAACGAGCGCGACCTGACCGCCGCTCCGCTGCTCAAGGCCAAGAGCGCCGAGGACCGCCAGAGCGACGAGATCGCCCAGGCGTACGCCGCCACCGACGAGGCCAAGGCCAAGTTCGACCAGGCCGTGCAGAACATGCCGGGCGGACAGGGCCTGGAGCGCCGCCTCGGGCTGTTCCGCAAGACCGAGCCCAAGCTGCAGCAGCTGCGCAAGGTCGCCTACACCCGCGCCATGGACCCGGTGAACACCCAGCTCGGTTACACCGAGGTCCAGCACTACCTGATGGAGTTCTCCAACGAGCTCGGTCTGGGCACCGGGAACATCACCAGCTACGGCCGTACGGTCTACGCCATCCAGCTCGCCAAGGCCGCCGAGTCCCTCCAGCGCTCGATCGGCACCCAGCTGCTCGTCCGTCCTTCCAAGAAGGAGGACGTGTTCGCGCAGCAGACGGTTGCGTTCAACTCGTACAACTACCTGGAGCAGATCGCCCTCGGCGAGTACAACTCGGGCGGTACCCAGGAGGACGTGGACCGGCTCAAGGAGGTCATGGCGGGCAAGGCCGCCGAGGGCTCCAAGAAGATGGCCGCGCTCGGCATCGAGCTGCCCAAGGGCGGCGGCCAGGACCCGTCCGTCTACGCCGGCGTGGCGCAGGCGATCGGCCGGTCCAAGGACGCCGACGCCATCGACTCGCTGAAGCAGGAAGGCATCACCGCCGACACCTGGATGGCCGTCTCCACCGCCAAGTTCGACGGCTACACCGAGGTCGAGAAGGAACTCGTCGACAAGGCCGTGACCGAGGCCGCCGACATCTCCGACAGCGCCCAGACCGACGCCTGGGTCAACGGTGGCGTCGTCGTGGTCGCGCTGCTCGCCGCGTTCGTCATCGCCGGTCTCATGGCCCGCCAGATGGGCCGCTCGATGCGCGAACTGCGCTCCGCCGCCTTCGGCATCGCCGAGCAGCGCCTGCCGATGCTCGTCGACCAGCTGTCCCGTACCGAGCCGGGCCGGGTCGACACCCGCGTCCAGCCCATCCCGATCGACACCACCGACGAGATCGGCGAGGTCGCCCGGGCCTTCGACCAGGTGCACCGCGAGGCCGTCCGGCTCGCCGCCGAGCAGGCCCTGCTCCGCGGCAACATCAACGCGATCTTCACCAACCTCTCGCAGCGCAACCAGTCGCTGATCGAGGGCCAGCTGACCCTCATCACCGACCTGGAGAACAACGAGGCCGACCCGGACCAGCTGGAGAACCTCTTCCGCCTGGACCACCTGGCCACCCGTATGCGCCGCAACGGCGAGAACCTCCTGGTCCTCGCCGGCCAGGAGCCGGGCCGCCGCTGGGACCAGCCGGTCCCGCTGGTCGACGTCATGCGCGCCGCCGCCTCCGAGGTGGAGCAGTACGAGCGCATCGACATCGAGGGCGTGCCGGAGGCCGACATCCACGGCCAGGCCGTGACCGACCTCGTGCACCTGCTCGCCGAGCTCCTGGAGAACGCCACCACGTTCTCCTCCCCGCAGACCAAGGTCCGGGTCACCGCGACCCGGCTGCCCGACGGCCGCGTCATGGTCGAGATCCACGACAAGGGCATCGGCCTCACCGCCGAGGACTTCGCGGACATCAACCACAAGCTGGCCAACCCGCCGACCGTGGACGCCGCGATCTCGCAGCGCATGGGCCTGTTCGTGGTCGGCCGGCTCGCCGACCGGCACGGTGTCCGGGTCCAGCTGCGCCCCTCGGGCGAGCAGGCCGGCACCACCTCCCTCGTCATGCTGCCGGACGCGATCACGCACGGTGGCGGTGGCGAGCAGCCGCTGCAGGACGGCTTCACCGTCTCGCAGATGATGCCGCAGCAGGAGCAGCCCTCCTTCGACCCGCAGGCGCAGCCGATGCGCACCGCGGCCGAGCTCGGCTTCGACGACTCGCGCTACGAGGAGCCGGCCGACGAGCGCCAGCTCGACCCGGTCAACCGCTCGCTGATGCGCGAGGAGCGCCGCGCGGCCCTGGAGGCCCAGGCCCAGCCCGGCGGCGACGCCGCGCTGTTCCGGGACGGGGCCGACCTCGGCGCCGCGCAGCAGGGTTACGTACCGCAGGAGCACGAGCAGGAGTACGCCGCGGAGTACCCCGGCGACTACGCTCAGGGACAGGACGCCTACGCCCAGCCGCAGGACGCCTACGCCCAGCCGCAGGACGCCTACGGCTTCCCGCAGCAGGGCTACGACGCCGCGCAGGGCTACCCGGCGCAGCAGGGCTACGAGGGGTACGAGCAGCAGGTCGACGGCTACTCGGAGCAGGCGTATGCGGAAGCCGCGTACGAGGCCCCGGCCGGTGGCCCGCAGGGCTACGTCAACGGCTTCGAACCCCAGGCCCAGCAGGACGACTGGCCGCAGCAGACCGGCTACGCCGACGGCTACGCGCAGCAGTTCGGGTCGGAATCGGAATCTCTCCGGGTCGCTCCCGAACAGGACCGTGACCGCGTAGGCTTCGACCGTCCGGGTGCCACGCCGAACCCCGTCCCGGACGCCGGCCACGCACTGACCGACGCCGGACTGCCGCGCCGCGGCGGCGTCGCCCCCCAGGCGTCGTCGGCCCCGCAGGCGGCGCAGCCCGCGCCGCCGGACCGGTCCGCTCGGCCGGCCGGCGACGTCCACCACGGCGGCAACGCCGGCAACGGCAGCGCCGTCAGCAATGGCGGCCACGGCGGCGAGGCCGGCAACGGCACCGCGGCCGACGGTTCCGACGACTGGCGCTCGGCCAACGACGAGCGCTGGAAGCGGGCCGAGAAGCTCCGCGACCCGAAGGCGGGCGGGGTCACCTCCTCCGGCCTTCCGCGACGGGTCCCCAAGGCCAATCTGGTCGAGGGCGCGGCGGAGCACACCCCGCAGGGCGGCCCCCAGGTCTCCCGCGCACCGGAGGACGTCCGGGGCAGGTTGAGCAACCTGCGCCGCGGCATCCAGCAGGGGCGCAGTGCGGGTACGGACACGAACGGATCGGGCCTCGGCCCGGGCAACACCTACAACCAGGAGCGTTAGTGTGAGCGCGATGAGCCAGGCGGCGCAGAATCTGAACTGGTTGATCACCAACTTCGTGGACAACACCCCCGGGGTGTCCCACACGGTGGTGGTCTCCGCCGACGGCCTCCTGCTGGCGATGTCCGACGGGTTCCCCCGGGACCGCGCCGACCAGCTTGCGGCGGTCGCGTCGGGTCTGACGTCGCTGACCGCGGGCGCGTCCCGGATCTTCGAGGGCGGCGCGGTCAACCAGACCGTGGTGGAGATGGAGCGCGGCTTCCTCTTCATCATGTCCATCTCCGACGGCTCCTCGCTGGCGGTGCTCTCCCACCCCGAGTCCGACATCGGTCTCGTGGGTTACGAGATGGCGCTGCTGGTCGACCGCGCGGGCAGCGTGCTGACGCCTGACCTGCGGGCGGAACTTCAGGGAAGTCTTCTCAACTAACAGACAGACAGTGCGTTTCTCGTCACCGCACCGTAGGGTGCGGTGGCGCGGTTCCACGGGACATGGGACCGCGAGGCAGTCGGAGGAGGAGACGTGGGCACACCCCCGGGCGCGAGCCCTTACAACGGTTATGACGCGCATCAGGCGCCGCTCGGCGACGCCGCGCAGAACCGCTACAACTTCCCTTCCGCGCCGAGCAGACAGGGCGTGTCGCAGCCCTACCAGCAGCCCCAGGCCCCGCAGCACGTCCAGCACACCGCCGCCGGCTCACCGAGCGCGCCCGCCGCGCCCGGCCGCCGGGCCGGCTCCCAGGGCGGTTCGGGCGGGCACAACCCGCTCGTCCGCCCGTACGCGATGACCGGTGGCCGTACCCGGCCCCGGTACCAGCTCGCCATCGAGGCGCTGGTCAGTACGACGGCCGATCCGGCCCGGCTGCAGGGGCAGTTGCCCGAGCACCAGCGGATCTGCCGACTGTGCTTCGAGATCAAGTCGGTCGCCGAGATCTCGGCACTTCTCTCCATCCCCCTCGGCGTCGCCCGGATTCTCGTCGCCGACCTGGCGGAGGCCGGACTTGTCGCCATCCACCAGCCCGGCGGCGACGAGGCCGCCGGCGGTCAGCCAGACGTGACACTGCTCGAAAGGGTGCTCAGTGGACTTCGCAAGCTCTAACGGCGGTGCGGCTCGTTCTACCACCAGCGCGAAGATCGTGGTGGCGGGCGGCTTCGGCGTGGGCAAGACCACATTCGTCGGCGCCGTCTCCGAGATCAACCCGCTGCGAACCGAGGCCGTGATGACCTCCGCCTCGGCGGGCATCGACGACCTCACCCACACCGGCGACAAGACGACGACGACTGTCGCCATGGACTTCGGCCGCATCACCCTGGACCAGGACCTGATCCTGTACCTGTTCGGTACGCCCGGTCAGGACCGCTTCTGGTTCATGTGGGACGACCTGGTGCGGGGCGCCATCGGCGCCGTCGTCCTGGTCGACACCCGGCGGCTCGCCGACTGCTTCCCGGCGGTCGACTACTTCGAGAACTCGGGTCTGCCGTTCGTCATCGCGCTGAACGGCTTCGACGGCCACCAGCCGTACACCCCCGACGAGGTCCGCGAAGCCCTGCAGATCGGCCCCGACACCCCGATCATCACGACCGACGCCCGCCACCGCGCGGACGCCAAGAGCGCGCTCATCACCCTGGTGGAGCACGCGCTCATGGCGCGCCTGCGGTAAGTCCCGGCGGACCGAGGACAGTTGCGCGAAGGCCCCGTACACCGATCCGGTGTACGGGGCCTTCGCGTGCGTGCCGGCCGGCGGTGGGGGCCGGTCAGGAGCCGAGGACCTCGACGTGGTCGCCCACCGCCACGACCAGGACCCGCGCGCCGGGACCGGTGGTGCGCCAGCGGTGCCGCACCCCGCCGGAGAGCAGGATGGTGTCGCCGCGTCCGAGCCGGTGCACCCGGCCCTCGGCCTCGACCTCCACGGCGCCCTCCGCGACGTAGAGCAGCTCGTCGTTGCGGTGCCGGAACTCGCGGTCGGCCTCCTGCGCGCCGGTGAACTCCAGGGCGTGCAGCTGGTGCCGGCCGCGCACCACGGGCCGCACCCGGGCGTCCGGGTGCAGGCCGCTGTCGGCGTCGGCGCGGACGACGTCGACCGTGCGCGTCTCGTCCGAGGCGGCGAGCAGCTGCACGGCGGTGGTGTCGAGGGCGTCCGCGATCCGCTGCAGCGAGCGCATGCTGGGCCGGGCCCGGTCGTTCTCGATCTGGCTCAGGAAGGGCGAGGACAGGCCGCTGCGGGCGGCCACGTCGGCCAGGGTGAGTTCCAGGGCCCGGCGCCGGCGGCGCACGGCGGCCCCCACGCGTGGCGTGTCCGTCGCCTCCACCTGTCCCCTCCCTTTGCCCTGTTCCCGAACCCTACGCGACCCGGGCGGCGGCCCCGGGCACGGTTTCGTACTCCTGACACACGCCCGTCACACAAGGTCTCTACGGTCAAAGTCAGTTGCTCTCATCAAAGAAACTTTGACAGCCGAGGAGTCCCGCCATGTCCGTCGTCGACCAGAACTCGCGCCGCCGGCGCCCCACCGGCCTCATCGCCCTCGACGAGGAGGCCGCCTCCCCGGGCTACACGCTCTTCGCCCCGCTGACCGGCTCCGGCGAGGTCTACCTCGTCGACCTGCACGGCCGGCCCGTCCACCAGTGGACGCTCCCCTACCGGCCGGGCCGGCACGCCCGGCTGCTCGCCGACGGGACGCTCGCCTACAACGGCGTGCTGCCCGGCGAGCCGGCGCTGTTCCCGATGTGGCACAAGTACCGCGGCGGCGTGATGCTGCGGGCCGCACCCGACGGCACGGTGCTCGCCGAGCACCGGGACCCGTTCCAGCACCACGACGCCCACCACCTCGACGACGGACGGATCCTCTACACCGCGCTCGAACCCCTGCGCGGCGCCGAGGCCGCCTCCGTGCGCGGCGGGGTGCCCGGCTCCGAGGCGCAGGACGGCACCGTATGGGCCGACACCATCCGCGAAGTCGCCCCGGACGGCACCCTGTTGTGGTCCTGGCGCGCCGCCGACCACCTCGACCGCGCCGACTACCCGCTGCACCCCGCGTACGCCCGGGAGCACTGGCCGCTGATCAACAGCGTGACCCCGCTCGCCGACGGGAACATCCTGGCGAGCCTGCGCAGCGTGTCCGCGGTCGTCGTGATCAGCCGGTCCACCGGCGAGATCCTCTGGCGGACCGAGCCCGGCACCGTCTCCCAGCAGCACGCGCCGACCGAACTCGCCGACGGCCGGCTGCTCGTCTTCGACAACGGCGTCTTCCGGCCGCACAGCGACGTCCCCTACTCCCGGGTGATCGAGATCGACCGGGGCAGCGGCAAGGTGGTGTGGGAGTACCACGACCCGGCCCGCGAGTTCTTCTTCGCGCCGTTCATGGGCTCCGCGCAGCGCCTGCCGAACGGCAACACCCTGGTCACCGACTCCCCCTCCGGACGGCTCTTCGAGGTGACCCGGGACGGCTACCTCTGCTGGGAGTACGTCGTCCCGCACTTCGCCCCGTACCGCGAGAAGGAGGTGCGCGGCCTGTTCCCCGCCGAGCCCAACGCCGTCTTCCGCGCCTACCGTTACCAGGCGTCCGACCTCCCGTGGCTGGGAGCCGGCTCGTGACCCCGACCGCCGTCGCCCCGTCCTCCGCCTCCGCCTCCGCCTCCGACGCGCCCATCTCCTCCGACGCGCCGGTCGCCTCCGACCCGTCCTCCGCACCCGTACCGGTGCGCCGCCTCGTCCCGCTGGCCGCCCAGCACGTCCTCGCGCTGATCGCCGCCCCGGTCTCCACCGTCTTCCTCACCGCGGGCACCCTGCACCTGTCGCCCGGAGCCACCGCGTCCCTGCTCAGCGCCGTGCTCGTGCTGTGCGGGGCCGGCGCACTGCTGCAGTCGCTCGGCAGGTGGCGGATCGGTGCCCGGCTGCCCTTCGTGATGCTCCCCGGCGGAGCGGCGACGGCGCTGTTCCTCCAGATCGCCCAGGAGTACGGCGCGCCGACCGCCACCGGCTCCGTGCTGCTCGCGGCGGCGCTGCTCATCGCCGTGCTGCCGCTGTACGCGCGGATCGTCCGGCTCTTCCCGCCGCTGGTCATGGGCGTCACCGTGCTGCTCATCGGCGTCGCCATGATCCGGGTCGCCGCCCGGCT
The DNA here is from genome assembly GCF_053601115.1 of Streptomyces sp. NPDC004788. Classification (NCBI taxonomy): domain Bacteria; kingdom Bacillati; phylum Actinomycetota; class Actinomycetes; order Kitasatosporales; family Streptomycetaceae; genus Streptomyces; species Streptomyces sp. NPDC004788. The sequence continues at coordinate 30,049 of NZ_JBSGBF010000027.1, read as the reverse complement.
CGTCACCGGCCCCGACGGCAGCGGGGAACCGCGCGCCGTGCTGCTCGCCGGCCTCACGGTCGCCGCGACGGTCGCCGCCGCGCTGCTGCTGCGCGGGGTGTGGCGGCAGACGGCGGTCCTCATCGGCATGGCGGCGGGCACGCTGCTCGCCGTCGTCACCGGCCTCGGCGCGTTCACGCCCGCCGCGGGCAGCGGCTTCTCGCTGCCCGCCCTGCTCCCGTACGGCGCACCCCGCTTCGACCTCGTCGCCGCGCTCCCGCTGCTCGTCTTCGCCCTCACCACGCTGGCCGAGATCACCGGACAGACCGTGCTGAACAGCGAGACCGTCGGCCGCACCCCCGACCCCGGCCGGGACGTGCCCCGGGTCGCCCGCGCCGATGCCCTGGTCTCGCTGGTCGGCGGCCTGTTCGGTACGTCGCTGATGGTGACCAGCGCGGAGAACATCGGCATCGTCCGGCTCACCGGCGTCCGCAGCCGGTTCGTCACCGCGGGCGCGGGGGTGCTCCTCGTGGCGCTCGGCCTGGCCACCCCGGTCTCCCGGGCGGTGGCCGGCCTGCCGGCGGCCGTGGTCGGCGGCTCCTCGCTCGTCGTGTACGCGGTGATCGCCGTGATGGGCGTGGAGATGCTGCGGCGGGCCGACCTCTCCGGCACCGGCGGCGGTGCGACGGCGGCGGCCCTCGCGCTCGCGGCCGGCCTGCTGCCGCTGCTCGTCCCGGGCCTGTACGACGGCTTCCCGGCCATGGCCCGTACGGTGCTGGGCAGCGGGGTGGTCGCGGGCACCCTGACGGCGGTGCTGCTGACCCCGCTCCTGACGAGGGCGCGGCCCGGAGCCCGTACCGCGCCCGAATCCGCCGAATCCCCCGGGTAGGGCCGCCGGGAACGCCGAGGCCCCCGGCTCGAAATGAGCCGGGGGCCTCGTTCGCGTGTCAGCGCCAGCTGTGCGGGGCGCGGAAGCCGTTCTCGCGCTCCAGACGGCGCCAGCCGGCCGTCGTGCGGCGGGGGTGGGCGGGCTCGGCGGGCTGGGCGGCGGCGCGGGCGAGGAGGACCGCGGTGATGGCGGCGAGCTCCTCGGGGTCGGCGTGGCCCTTCTCGACGCGGAGCAGGTTGGCTGTGGCAGGCGTGGTCACTTCGGTGGGCTCCTCTTACTGAGGCGGGTTGCCGTGCTTGCGGGACGGCAGGTCGGCGTGCTTGGTGCGGAGCATGGCGAGGGACCGGACGAGCACCTCGCGGGTCTCGGCGGGGTCGATGACGTCGTCGACCAGGCCGCGCTCCGCGGCGTAGTACGGGTGCATGAGCTCGGCCTTGTACTCCTTGACCATGCGCGCGCGCATCGCCTCGGGGTCCTCGGCCTCCGCGATCTGCTTGCGGAAGATGACGTTGGCGGCGCCCTCGGCGCCCATCACCGCGATTTCGTTGGTGGGCCAGGCGTACGTCAGGTCGGCGCCGATGGACTGGGAGTCCATGACGATGTAAGCGCCGCCGTACGCCTTGCGCAGGATCAGCGAGATCCGGGGCACGGTCGCGTTGCAGTACGCGTACAGCAGCTTCGCGCCGTGGCGGATGATTCCACCGTGCTCCTGGTCGACGCCGGGCAGGAAGCCGGGTACGTCCAGAAGGGTGACGATCGGGATGTTGAAGGCGTCGCACATCTGCACGAAGCGGGCGGCCTTCTCGGACGCCTCGATGTCGAGCACGCCGGCCAGCGTCTGCGGCTGGTTGGCGACGATGCCGACGACCTGGCCGTCGAGCCGGGCCAGGGCGCAGATGATGTTGCGGGCCCAGCGCTCGTGGATCTCCAGGTAGTCGCCGTCGTCGACGAGCTCCTCGATGACCTTGTGCATGTCGTACGGGCGGTTGCCGTCGGCGGGCACCAGGTCGAGCAGCACGTCGGAGCGGCGGTCGGCCGGGTCCTCGGAGGCGACGACGGGCGGGTTCTCGCGGTTGTTCTGCGGCAGCATCGACAGGAGGTAGCGCACCTCGGCGATGCAGGTCTCCTCGTCGTCGTACGCGAAGTGCGCGACGCCGCTGGTCTCGGCGTGCACGTCGGCGCCGCCGAGGCCGTTCTGGGTGATCTCCTCGCCGGTGACCGCCTTGACGACGTCCGGGCCGGTGATGAACATCTGCGAGGTCTCGCGGACCATGAAGACGAAGTCGGTCAGCGCGGGGCTGTAGGCGGCGCCGCCGGCGCACGGGCCGAGCATCACGCTGATCTGCGGGATGACGCCGGACGCCTTGGTGTTGCGCTGGAAGATGCCGCCGTAGCCGGCGAGGGCGGAGACGCCCTCCTGGATGCGGGCGCCGGCGCCGTCGTTCAGCGAGACCAGCGGCGCACCGGCCGCGATGGCCATGTCCATGATCTTGTGGATCTTGGTGGCGTGGGCCTCGCCCAGGGCGCCGCCGAAGATCCGGAAGTCGTGCGCGTAGACGAAGACGGTACGACCCTCGACCGTGCCCCAGCCGGTGATGACACCGTCGGTGTACGGCTTCTTGGCCTCCAGGCCGAAGCCCTGCGCGCGGTGCCGGCGCAGCTGCTCGACCTCGTTGAAGGAACCAGGGTCGAGCAGCAGCTCGATGCGCTCGCGAGCGGTCAGCTTGCCCTTGGCGTGCTGGGCCTCGGTCGCTCGGTCACTCGGGCCACGCCGAGCCTGCTCACGCAGCTCGTGCAGCTCGGCCACCCGGCCACGGGCGTCGGCGGGCTCGCTCGGGATCTGGTCCACAACGGTCATGTACCGACCCTACGAAGTCGGTCGAGAAAACCCCGCCGTCCACTCCGTACAGTCTCGCGTGTCGAATCCTGGTGAGGCTTGACAGAACATTCGCCCCACCAGCGTGAGTCAACAGCCAGACACCCCAGGTGATTGTAGGGTTTCTACATAAGCGGTTTCTGCATAAGCAGATTGCAGCCATGTGTGGCGCCCGCGCCACCCGGGGTGATCTCGAGCCCGGACCGGGCGGCTCAGCAGCCGCCGCAGTTGTAGTAGGTCACGTCCCAGTGGCTGCCCTCGTCGGCGTAGACGTTGCCGGAGGCGGACTTCCACTGCGGGGCGCCGTCGCCGCGCAGGCCGATGTAGCCGAAGGTGTTCTTGATGTAGCCGCCGAGGCACGTGTACTTGCTCATGTCGAGCTTGTAGCCGTTCCAGTGCGAGTAGGTGCCGCTCGCGTGGCCGGTCTCGGTGCCGCCGGTGATGTTGATCGCGCAGCCGCTGGCGCGCTTGAGGGTCTGGGCGCCCTGGGCGGTGGCGAGGTTGAGCTGCTCGAAGGACGTACAGGTGGAGTTGTAGCGGTCCGAACAGTTACCGGACGAGGACCAGGTGATGCCGACCTCGCGGAACATCGAGGTGGCGGTGGCGTGACTGATCTTGGTGACGGCGGCCTGGGCGTCGGTGGCGCCGGCCAGGACGCCGAAGCCCGGGGCGAAGAGGGCGGCCAGGACCAGGGCGAGGGCGGTGAGGACGGAGCGGAGCTTCAAGGGTGCCTCCTGCGGATGACCGTGACAGTCGGGGACGGCTGTGCAGGTGGTGCTCGCGCATGGTGCCGCAGTTCTACGCGCGTCCGCCAGAGGGCGTCGGGGCCGTCCGGGTGAACCTCTTCGCTAGATGTTGAAAGTTGAACGGAATAGGTCTACAGTCGTTCTCGTTGAAGGTTCAACAAAGCGCACTCCCCCCTCTGCGCACCGTCCCCAAGGAGCACGTCATGGGTCTGTTCAACCGCAAGAACAACACCGAGTCCGCCGCCGCCGTCGCCACCCTCCCCGTGGACCCGGCCCTCGCCGCCCTGACCGGCGACTACACGATCGACCCGGCCCACAGCAGCATCGGCTTCACCGTCCGGCACGCGATGGTCACCAACGTCCGCGGCACCTTCGCCGAGCACGAGGGCTCGCTGAAGCTGAACGGCGCCGAGCCGGCCGCCTCCAGCGCCGCCATCGACGTGAAGATCGCCTCGATCGACACCGGCATCGCGGACCGCGACGGGCACCTGCGCAGCGGTGACTTCTTCGACGCCGACGCCTTCCCGCTGATGAGCTTCCGCTCCACCGAGGCGGCCCACCTGGGCGGCGACAAGTACCGCATCAAGGGCGACCTGACCATCAAGGACGTCACCAAGCCGCTCGCCATCGACCTGGAGTTCAACGGCACCGCCACCGACGTCTACGGCAACGAGCGCGTCGGATTCGAGGGCTCGGCCGAGATCCTGCGCTCCGACTGGGGCCTGACCTGGAACGCGGCCCTGGAGACCGGCGGCGTCATGGTCAGCGACAAGGTCAAGCTGAACTTCGACATCTCCGCGATCAAGAACGCCGCCTGACCCGGGTCCCCGGGCCCGCAGCGCACGCACCCCGAACCCGGCAGCCGTCACGGCTGCCGGGCGGTGGTGTTTCCCGCGCCTTCCTCAGCCGCGCTCCAGAGCGCCGAGCACCCGATCAGCCCTACTCCTCAGGCGCACTCCTCCATGCGATCGGCGGCCGCAGTCACCGCGCGGACCAGGCGGGTGTTCTCGGGGGCGCCGGGGCCGCCGAGGAAGGCGAAGCGGCGGCGGGTGTAGCTGTAGGCGAGGGCCCGGGAGGGGTCGGCGAAGGACTGGGAGCCGGGGGCGCCGCTGTGGCCGATCGCGGTCGGGCCCAGTTCGGGGTGGCGGGTGGCGAGCGGCACGAAGCCGAGGCCGAAGGCGTTGAACTCGCCGGTGACCAGGTCACGGCCGGAGGAGTGGATCCGGGAGAACTCGGCGAGCGCGTCGGGCTTCAGCAGCGGCGGCCGGCCGGCCAGGTCGCCCGCGACCGCCGCGTACATCCGGGCCAGGCCCCGCGCGCTGCCGATGCCGCCGCCGGAGAGCGGGGCGGCGGCGTGGACGGCGCGGGAGTTGCCGAAGGCGACCAGGTCGGCGGGCGGGTCGCCGTGCATGCCGAAGGAGACGGCCATGAGGCTGGCCGGGTCGGCCGGGTTCGCCGCCAGGAAGGCCCGCTGGAGCGGCGTGGGCAGCATCGGCAGCGCGGGGCGGAAGCGCGCTTCGAGCTCCTCGGGGAGGCCGAGGTGGTAGTCGACTCCGTAGGGGGCGCGGATCCGCTCCTCGTACAGCTCCTGGACCGTCCGGCCGGTGGCCCGCAGGACGACCTCGCCGACCAGGGCGCCGAAGGCGAGCGCGTGATAGCCGTGGCCCGTGCCGGGCTCCCAGTACGGGCGGTGCGCGGCGAGCCGGGCGGCGACCAGCCGGTCGTCGGCGAGCTCGTCGAGGGTGAAGCCGCCCTCGACGCCGATGGCGCCGGACCGGTGCGCGAGCAGCCCGCGCAGGGTCAGGGCGCCCTTGCCCTCGGCGGCGAACCCGGGCCACCAGGACGCCACTTCGCGGTCCAGGTCGAGCGCGCCGTCCTGTACGAGGAGGGCGACGACCAGGGCCGTGGCGCCCTTGGACGAGGAGTACAGCGCGAGCAGCGAGTCCCCGTCGACCCCGTCGCCGCCCCACAGGTCGACCACCTGGCGGCCCCGGTGGTAGACCGCGAGCTGGGCGCCGCCGTCGCGCGCCTCGGCCGCTGCGACGGTGGCGAACTCCTCGCGCACGGACTCGAATCCGGGCGCCACGGTGCCGTGGACGTCAGTCACGTCCGCCCTCCCCCTTCGTCTGCGGATGTCCGTCCGCGCCTGCCCCTCGGAGAGGCGAACGATCAAGGGCCCGCGCGGATTCCCGGCGGCCGCCGACCGACGCGATTGTCAGTGGCGGCCGCTAGCGTCGGCGGCATGGAATTCCGTATCGACAGCGGCGTGTTGACCGAGGCCGTGGCCTGGGCCGCCCGCGTGCTGCCCGCCCGTTCCCCCGTGCCCGTCCTCGGCGGTCTGCTCCTGGAGGCGGCCGACGGCCGGCTGCGCGTCTCCGGTCTGGACTACGAGGCGTCCGCGCGGATCGAGGTCGCCGCCGACATCCTCGGGGAGGGCCGGGCCCTGGTGCTCGGGCGGCGGCTCCTCGACATCTGCAAGGTGCTGCCGCACGGCCCGGTCGACTGCGCGGTCGACGGCGCCCGGCTCGCGGTGACCGGCGGCGACGCCCGCTTCGGGCTCTCGCTGCTGCCCCTGGACGACTACCCGGCCCAGCCCGCGCTGCCCGCCTGGCGCGGCACGGTGGACGCCGACGCCTTCGCTGCGGCCGTCGGGCACGTGGCGGTGGCGGCCGGCCGGGACGACTCGCTGCCGATCCTCACGGGCATACGGCTCGGCCTGGACGGCCCGGTGATGACGCTGGCCGCGACCGACCGCTACCGCTACGCGGTGCGCACCCTGGACTGGCGGCCGGCCGCGCCTCTGGACGCGCCGGACGCCCCGGACGCGCCGGTCGACGTCGTGGTGCCGGCCAGGCGCCTCACCGAGATCGCCCGCTCGCTCGCGGGCACGGGGACGGTGCGGCTGGCCCTGGACGGCGGCTCCGCCGGTTTCGAGAGCGGCGGCATGCGTACCACGACCCGGCTCATCGACGGCCGTCTCCCCCGGCACGACAAGCTCTTCGCGCTCGGCGAGCACGCCGTCGCGGTCACCGAGCGGGTCCCTCTGGTCGAGGCCGTGAAGCGGGTCGCGGTGGTCGCGGAGGGCGACAGCCCCGTACAGCTCGCGTTCGACGGCACGACGGTCCACCTCCAGGCCGGGTACGAGGACGACGTGGCGTCGCAACGGCTGCCGGCCGCCCTCACCGGCGCCGGGTCGATGACGGTCGCCTTCAACCCGGGCTATCTCCTGGACGCGCTCGGCTCCTTCGACGCGCCGGAGCTCGGCCTCCATCTCGTCGGCCCGGGGCAGCGCGCGCTGATCACGGCGGGCGGCGACGGCGGGGCCGGGACCCACCGTCATCTGCTGATGTCGGTGAAGCCGCTGGTGTGAGGACCGCTAGAAGCCGCCGCCGCCTCCGAAGTCGCCACCGCCGCCGAAGTCACCGCCACCACCGAAGTCACCGCCGCCACCGCCGAAGTCGCCCGGCCCGAAGTCGTCCGGGTTGAAGTCGGCGCCGGAGAAGTCGCCGCCCTGGAAGTGCTGGAAGTCCCCGCCGCCGTACTCGGTGGCGTAGGCCGGGGTGGCGAGCATCGAGCCGAGCACGGTGCCGACGAGCAGGCCGGGCAGCATGCCGCCGCCGAAGTAGCCGCCGGCCCAGGGGCCGTACGCCGGCCCCGCCTCCCAGTACGGGCGGCGGCCGCCGTCGGTCTCGACCGTGCGGGCCTGCGGGTCGAGCCCGTCGTCCAGCCGGGCCGCGTCGGCGGCGCAGACCGGGACCTCGCGGGCCGTGCCGCCCGCCGGAGTCCAGGTGCGGTCCGCGACGGACGGGCCGTGGCGCGGGTCGAAGAAGCAGGGCGCGCGCCGCTCGGGCAGCGGTCGGCCTTCCCGGCGCGCGGCGAGCACGGCGAGCGAGAAGCGGCCGTCCTCCAGCGACTCGGTGACCCCGCGCACCTCGTGCGGCCGGGTCACCGCGCCCATCCGGGACTTCGCCTGGTCGTAGGAGTCGAGTGCCCGTTCGTAGTCACCGCGCATGGCGTCCGTGGCGCCCGCCTCGGCCGGGTGGAAGTCGAGTCGCTCCAGCTCCTCGCCGAAGGCGGTGATGTCCTCGTCGACGACGACCCGCAGCCGGTCCAGGGCCGCGCGCTCCTCGGCCTCCCGGCGCAGCCGCTTGCGCCGCGCGAGGGCGTAGGCGCCGGCGCCGCCGGCCACCACGACCGCGCCCACGGTGACCAGGCCGGCCACCGGCACCCCTTTGTCCTTGCCGACGGCGCCCCAGGAGGAGGGCGCGTGGCCGCGCATGCTCGGCAGGGCCTGGTCGACGAAGTTGTTCAGCTCGGTCTTCGCGTCGACGCCGGGCTCCTTCACGTCGGCGACGAGGTTGTCCACGGCGTTTCGGGAGATGACCGAGCGGTCGGCGCGGGCGTCGAAGCCGTTGCCGAGGCGGATGGCGTACAGGCCGGTGATGCCGGTCTCGGTCCGCAGGTTCCGGAACAGGTTCTGCGGCGGGAACTGCGCGTTCGCCGGCAGCACCGCCACGAACAGGGGCTTGTCCGCGTCCTTGATCTTCTTCGCCAGGGCGTCCGCGTCCCCCTTCGAGAGCTGTCCGGCGGCCCCGGGGTCCACCTACACCGGGCCCTGCTTCAGGGCGGCGGCCGCGTCGGAGATCCCCGTGGCCCTGGCGCCCGCGAGGGGCGCCAGGGCCAGGAAGAGCAGCAGGAGCAGTCCGCCGACGGCCGACAGCAGCGGGATCCTCGTCCTCATACCACCGTGATTACCCCCAAAGAGGAATATTCAGACCTGGTGCCGCACGGCCGTGCGATCAGCGCCCGAGAGGCCGGGTGACCAGGCCCCAGCCGTACGGGAACTGCGGGGCGCCCATGCGGCCGGCCGGCTTCAGCGGCAGCTGGTCCTCGGACTTCGGCCAGGTCACCGGCAGCCGGCCGGTGAAGCCCCGGCGCCCGTAGAGGACGTCGGCGACCCCGTCGCCCTCGCTGCCGGGCAGCCAGGAGGCGACCAGCGCCCCGATCTCGCCGAGCCGGTCACCGATGAACTGCGGGCGGCCGGAGACGACCAGGACCACGCACCGCATGTGCCCGCAGACGCGGTCGACGGCCTGCTTGTCGGCCGCCGAGAGCTCCAGGTCGTGGCCCTCGGTGCCGACGTCGCCCATCCCCTCCGCGTACGGGTCCTCACCGACCACGACCACGCCCACGTCGTGCCCGGCCGTCGGGGCCGAGGCGTCCTCGGAATAGGTGACGCGGGCCGTCGGGTCCGCCCTGCGGATGGCCTGCAGGATCGTGGTGCCGCGCGTCGCGCGGTCGGCGCCGCCCTGCCAGCCGAGGGTCCAGCCGCCCTCCTGGGCGGAGAGGTCGTCGGCGTTGGAGCCGGCCACGTACAGCCGCCGGCCCCTCGGCAGCGGCAGCAGCTGCGCCTCGTTCTTCAGCAGCACCTGCGACTTCGCCACGGCCTCGCGGGCGGCCGCCCGGTGCTCGGCGGAGCCGATCCCGGCGAGGTGGGCGGTGTCGGCGTACGGCTTCTCGAAGAGGCCGAGGAGGAACTTCTTCTCCAGGATCCGGCTGACGGCGTCGTCGATCCGGGAGAGCGGGATCCTGCCCGCGGCGACCTCGTCCGTGACGATCCGGCCGAAGTCCTTGTAGGTCAGCGGGGCCATGGCGATGTCGATCCCGGCGTTGACCGCGTCGCGCACGTTGTCGACCGCGCCGCCCGGCATCTGGTCGACGGCCTCCCAGTCGCTGACGACGATGCCCCGGAAGCCGAGCTCGCCCTTCAGGACGCCGCTGAGCATCTTCCGGTGGGCGTGCATCTTCACCGGCCCGCCGGGCTCGCCGACGACTTCGAGGGAGGAGAACGAGGGCATCACCGAGCCCGCCCCGAGGGCGATCGCCCGCCGGAACGGTGCGAGGTGCACCTTCTCCAGTTCGTTGCGGTCGATCAGGGTGGCGCCCTGGTCGAGGGTGTACGGGGGCCGGCCGGAGCCGTAGGCGGTGCCGCCGTCGCCGACGAAGTGCTTGGCGGTGGCCAGCACCTTGTCGTTGCGGGCGAGGTCGCTGCCGTCGGCGGCGCCCTGGAGCCCGCGGACCGCGACCGCCAGGGAGGAGACCAGGTCCGGGTCCTCGCCGAAGGACTCGTACGTGCGGCCCCAGCGCACGTCGCGCACGACGCAGACGCAGGGCGAGAAGTTCCAGGCGATGCCGGTCGCCCGCGCCTCCTCGGCGGTGATGGCGGCGAGCCGTTCGACGAGCGCGGGGTCGCGGGTGGCGCCGAGTCCGATGTTGTGCGGCATGACCGTGGCGTCCTTGACCAGGGCGTGGCCGTGCACGGCGTCGGTGGCGAGCAGCAGCGGGATCTGGAGGCGGGTGGCGCGCGCGTATCCCTGGTAGCCGTCGGTGGTCCGCCGCCACTCCTCGGCGCTGCGGGCCGGCACGCCGTCGGCCGCGGAGTCGTGGACGACGGAGCCGAGGGCGTAGCTGGTGATGTCCTGGTCGGCGCCGAGGGTGTTGCGGACGGCCTGGGTCATCTGCCCGACCTTCTCGGCGAGGGTCATCCGCCCGAGCAGGTCGGCGACCCGTTCCCGGACGGACCGGGCCGGGTCCAGGTACGGCAGGCCGTTGGCGTCCACCACGACCAGCGGGGGCCGCTCGGGCGCGGTGGCGCCGGTGACGTCGAGGGTGACCGGCACGGTCTCGGCGGTCTCGGGCGTCGGGTCGCGCAGGGTGGGAACCTCGACGGTGCGCATGGCCCCGGGCAGGGTGCCGATCGGGAAGGTGACGGTGCCGGAGGCGGCCCGGTAGTCACGGGAGGGGTCAGCGGCCCGCGCCCCGGGCGCCGGTGCGCCCGCGCCCGCCCGTGCGGCCGCCGCCGGGCGGGCGGCCGTCGTCCAGCGGACCGTCACGCGGTGGGTCAGCGGGCGGGTGGCGTCGAGACGGAGGCGGACCCGGGCGGTGCCGCCCTCGGTCACCGTCGTGACCGGCGGGGCGACGAGCCGCACCGGGTTCCGGTTCCGCTCGGTGCCGGGCGCGGCCGCCGCGGCGGTGGGGTCTCCGGTGAGCAGGGCTGCCGCGCTGACGGCCGCGGTGACGGCTGCGGTGACGGCCGCCACCGCGCCCGGCCGCACCCCATGAAATGTACGACTAGTCATACCGGACATATTTGGGCGTAAAGGCCCGGGAACCCCGGTACGACGCGCGGTCACTCCGCCGGGTCGACGCCCGCCCGCAGCAGCCCGTAAGTGAAGGCGTCCTCGATGGCCTGCCAGGAGGCGGCGATGACGTTCGTGCCGACGCCGACCGTGGACCACTCGGCGTTGCCGTCGCTCGTGGTGACCAGGACGCGGGTGGTGGACTCGGTGCCGTGGCGGCCTTCGAGGATGCGGACCTTGTAGTCGGTCAGCTCGAACTTGGCGAGCTGCGGGTAGATCCGCTCCAGGGCGACCCGCAGGGCCCGGTCGAGGGCGTTGACGGGGCCGTTGCCCTCGGCGGTGGCGACGATCCGCTCACCCTTGGACCACAGCTTCACGGTGGCCTCGTTGGCGTGGGTGCCGTCGGGGCGGTCCTCGACGATCGCGCGCCAGGACTCCGTACGGAAGTAGCGGCGCGGCCGGCCCTCGGCCTCCTCGCGCAGCAGCAGCTCGAAGGAGGCGTCGGCGGCCTCGTAGGTGTAGCCCTGGAGCTCGCGCTCCTTGACCCGCTCGACGACCCGGGCGACCAGGGCGCGGTCGTCGCCGAGGTCGACGCCGAGCTCCTTGCCCTTGAGCTCGATGGAGGCGCGGCCGGCCATGTCGGAGACGAGCATCCGCATGGTGTTGCCGACCAGCTCGGGGTCGATGTGCTGGTAGAGGTCCGGGTCCACCTTGATCGCGGAGGCGTGCAGGCCCGCCTTGTGCGCGAACGCCGAGACGCCGACGTACGGCTGGTGGGTGGACGGGGTGAGGTTGACGACCTCGGCGATGGCGTGCGAGATCCGGGTGGTCTCGGCGAGCGCGCCCGCGGGCAGCACCCGCTTGTCGTACTTGAGCTCCAGGGCCGCGACCACGGGGAAGAGGTTGGCGTTGCCGACCCGCTCGCCGTAGCCGTTCGCGGTGCACTGGACGTGGGTGGCGCCGGCGTCGACGGCGGCGAGGGTGTTGGCGACGGCGCAGCCGGTGTCGTCCTGGGCGTGGATGCCGAGGCGGGCGCCGGTGTCGGCGAGGACGGTGGCGACGACGGCCTGCACCTGGGCGGGCAGCATGCCGCCGTTGGTGTCGCAGAGGACGACGACGTCGGCGCCGGCCTCGTGCGCGGCGCTGACGACGGCCTTGGCGTAGCCGGGGTTGGCCTTGTAGCCGTCGAAGAAGTGCTCGCAGTCGACGAACACGCGGCGGCCCTGGGAGCGCAGGTAGGAGACGGTGTCGCGGACCATCTCCAGGTTCTCGTCGAGGGTGGTGCGCAGGGCCAGCTCGACGTGCCGGTCGTGCGACTTGGCGACGAGGGTGATGACCGGGGCGCCGGAGTCGAGCAGCGCCTTGACCTGCGGGTCGTCGGCGGCCCTGGCGCCGGCCCGGCGGGTCGCGCCGAAGGCGACGAGCTGCGCGTTCCTGAACCGGATCTCCTGCCGGGCGCGGGCGAAGAACTCGGTGTCGCGCGGGTTGGCCCCGGGCCAGCCGCCCTCGATGAAGCCGACGCCGAAGTCGTCGAGGTGCCGCGCGATGGTCAGCTTGTCGGCGACGGTGAGGTTGATTCCTTCACGCTGGGCGCCGTCGCGCAGCGTGGTGTCGAAGACGTGGAAGCTGTCGTCGGGGCGCGAGCTCTCGCCGTTCTCCGTGGTCATGACGTGATGGCTCCTGTCGGATGTGGCTCCGGAAGGTCTGGATCCACTTGCCCCCATTCTCACGCGCGGTCCGTTTCCGGCGGTGGTGGGGCCGGAAAACGAAAAAACCCCTCGCGGGTGCGAGAGGTCTGCGCGCGGGTCTGGGGCACGGTGGCCGCTGCCGCGGGGGTGGAGTCCCACGGTTCAGCGGTCACTGCGGACCGGCGCGCTGCTGCCGATAATCATCGTGGTAGCAAGCACGTCGGCAGTCTGCCACACCCGCGCGCGGCTTCGGACACGAATCTCACGATGCGGAATCGACGACGGCGGGTGCGCGGGAGGGCTTCGCCGGCGCCGCGGTGCCCACCCGGGCCAGGTCGATGTCGCGGGTCTCGCGCATCGTCACGTACACGATCAGGGAGACGGCCGCGCAGCCGGCGACGTACCAGTAGTAGCCGGACTCGATCCCCGCGTTCTTGAACCACAGCGCCACGTATTCGGCGGTGCCGCCGAAGAGGGCGTTGGCGAGGGCGTACGGCAGGGCGACGCCGAGGGCGCGGACGCCGGTCGGGAAGAGCTCCGCCTTCACGCAGGCGTTGATGGAGGTGTAGCCGGTGACGACGAGGAGCGCGAGGAGGGACAGGCCGAGGGCCGGCCAGAAGGAGCCCGCGTGCTTCAGGAGCGTCATGATCGGCACGGTGAGGAGGGTGGAGCCGACCGCGAAGGTGATGAGGAGCGGGCGGCGCCCGATGCGGTCGGAGAGGCGGCCGGCGAGCGGCTGCAGGCAGGCGAAGACGATGAGCGCGCAGAAGGAGACCAGGGTGGCGGTCTGCTTGGGCAGTCCGGCGGAGTTGGAGAGGTACTTGGTGAGGTAGGTGGTGTACGTGTAGTAGGCCACCGTGCCGCCCATGGTGAGCGCCATGACGAGGAGGGCCTCGCGCCGGTGCGCCCAGAGGGCCTTGAGGGTGCCCTTGTCGCGGCTGCCGACACCGTCGTCGGCGGTCTCCTCGTACACCTCGGTCTCCAGCATGGTGCGCCGAAGGTAGAAGACGACGGCCGCGCCGAGGGCGCCGATGACGAACGGGACGCGCCAGCCCCAGCTGTGCAGGGCCTCGGCGGACATCGTCCGCTGCAGGACGATCTGCAGGCCCAGGCCGATGATCTGGCCGGCCGTCATCGACACGTACTGGAAGCTGGAGGCGAAGCCGCGACGGTCGGGCGCGGACGCCTCGGTGAGGTACGTGGCGCTGGCCGCGTACTCGCCGCCGACGGAGAGGCCCTGGAGCAGGCGGGCGACCAGCAGCACCGCGGCGCCGCCGTAGCCGGCGACGGCGTAGGTGGGCGCGACGGCGATCAGGACCGCCGAGGCCGACATCAGCGTGACGGTCAGGGTGAGGGCCGCCTTGCGCCCCTTGCGGTCACCGACCCGGCCGAGCAGCCAGCCGCCGACCGGGCGCATGAAGAAGCCGACGGCGAAGATGCCGGCGGTGTTCATGAGCTTGGCGGTGTCGTCGCCCTCGGGGAAGAACGCCCCCGCGAAGTAGGTCGCGAAGCTCGCGTAGACGAACCAGTCGAACCACTCGACCATGTTGCCGGCGGAGCCGACCCAGATCTTCTTCCAGTGCTCTCGTCCCATGGGCACGAACCGTGCCGGAGGCGGCCCCTGATCAACAAGGGTGCACGGGGCAACGATCAGGAGTACTTGCGTGCCTAACGGTCACGGAAGAAGGGTTTCGGCGATGAACTCCCTTACGTGGGCGAGCACTTGCTCCCGTCCGGTACCGGGGATGCCGACGGCGACGTGCACGCTGAAGCCGTCGAGCAGGGCCCGCATCCGGTGCGCGAAGCGGTCCGGGTCGACGGGCCGGAACTCGCCGCGCGACACGCCCTCGGCGAGGATCGCGACCAGGTCCCGGTGCCAGGCCCCCTCGATGGCGGCCTGCCGGGCGCGGGCGTCCGCGTCGGCGTTCTGCGAGCGGTTCCAGACCTCCAGCCACAGCGTCCAGTGCGGATCGCGCGGGCCGTCCGGCACGTACACGTCCACGTACCCGTCGAGCCGCTCCCGCGCCGTGCCCGGCTTCGCGAGCAGCGCACCGCGCTCGGCGCCGAGCCGCCCCTCGCTCCACTCCAGCGTCTGCAGCAGCAGCTCGTCCTTGGTGCGGAAGTAATAGAGCAGATGCCCGCTGCTCATCCCCACCTGCCGCCCGAGCCCCGCCATGGTCAGCCCGTCGAGCCCGCGCTCGGCGATGGTGTCCATCGCCGCCGCGAGCACGTCCTCCCGCGGCGGCGCGGCCTGGTTGCGCCGTCGGGGATGGGGGGCGGGGTCGGGGTGGGGCGGGCTGCTCTGACTCACTCGTACGTTCTACAGGATCCGGCGGCCGGGAGGATCCGGCCGCCGGCTCCATGCCTGCCCGCGGTCTCAGACCGCCGGCTGCTGCTGGGTGATGCAGTGGATGCCGCCGCCGCCCGCGAAGATCGGGCGGGCGTCGACGAGTACGACCTCGCGCTCCGGGAAGAGGCGGCGGAAGATCTCGGCGGCGAGCTCGTCGTGCGGGTCGTCGAAGGCGCAGAGGACCACGCCGCCGTTGCAGAGGTAGTGGTTGATGTAGGAGTAGTCGACCCAGTCGCCCTCCTCGTCCTTGAGGACGGTGGGGGCCGGGACCTCGATGACCTCCAGGGGGCGGCCCTGGGCGTCGGTCTGGCCGCGGAGGAGGTTGACGTACAGGCGGGAGCGCTCGTAGTCGGGGTGCTGGGGGTTCTGCTGGCTGTGGACCAGGACGGTGCCGGGGCGGGCGAAGGCGGCGACGATGTCGACGTGGCCCTGGGTGCCGAAGAGGCCGTAGTCGCCGGCCAGGCCGTGCGGCAGCCAGATGGCCTTCGTGGTGCCGAGCTTCGCGTGGATCTCGGCCTCGACGTCCTGGCGGTTCCACTCGGGGTTGCGGCCCGCGCCCAGCTGGACGGTGTCGGTGAGGAGCACGGTGCCCTCGCCGTCGACGTGGATGGCGCCGCCCTCGTTCACCAGGGCGCTGCTCACCACCGGTACGCCCGCCGCGTCCGCGACATGGCGGGCGATCTTGGAGTCGTGCTCCCAGCGGGCCCAGTCCTGCGCGCCCCAGCCGTTGAAGACCCAGTCCACGGCGGCCAGCCGGCCCTGCTCGTCCTTGACGAAGGTGGGGCCGATGTCGCGCATCCAGGCGTCGTCCAGCTCCCGCTCCAGCAGGTCCACGTCCTCGCCGAGCAGCGCGCGGGCGGAGTCGCCGTCGCCGGGCGCGACGACCATCGTCACCGGCTCGAAGCGGCGCACGGCGCGGGCCACGCTCGCCCAGGCGGCGCGGGCCACGGCCAGCTCCTCGTCGTTGGTGAAGGTCGGGTTGGGGCTCGGCCAGGCCATCCAGGTGCGCTCGTGCGGCGTCCACTCGGCGGGCATGCGGTAGTTCATCAACAGGTCCTAAGCGGGTCAGAGGAAGTAGAGGCGGTTGAGCGAGACGGACTCGGCCGCCTCCGAGCGGATCGGCGCGCCGTCCAGCGAGACGAGGCCGGTGTGGCCGTCGACCTGGACGTCGCCGACGCGCGAGTTGCGGAGCAGGTCGGCGGGGCCGATGCCGCGGGTGCCGCGTACGGGGACGCGGCGCCGTCGGGTCGGCAGCGCGTCCGACCCGAGGTCGACGGCGGCCTGCGCGACGAAGGCGACGGCGAGGTCGGCGGGCGCGGCGCCGTGCGCGCCGAACAGCGGGCCGAGGACGAGCGGCTCGCAGGTGTCGGTGGCGGCGTTGGGGTCGCCGGTCACGCCCCAGGCGGGGAAGCCGTTCTTGATGACCAGCTGCGGCTTGGCGCCGAAGTACTCCGGCCGCCACAGCACGATGTCGGCCATCTTGCCGACCTCGACCGAGCCGATCTCGTGCGCGAGTCCGTGGGCGATGGCCGGGTTGATGGTGAGCTTGGCCATGTAGCGCAGCACGCGCGCGTTGTCGTCGTGCGCGCCGTCGCCCTCCAGCGGGCCCAGTTCGGCCTTCATCTTGCCGGCCATGGCGAAGGTCCGGCGGACGGTCTCGCCCGCGCGGCCCATGCCCTGGGCGTCGGACGAGGTGATGCCGATCGCGCCGAGGTCGTGCAGGACGTCCTCCGCGCCCATCGTGCCGGCCCGGATCCGGTCGCGCGCCATGGCGGCGTCGCCGGGCAGGTCGGTCTTGAGGTCGTGGACGGAGACGATCATCCCGTAGTGCTCGGCGACGGCGTCGCGGCCGAAGGGGAGGGTCGGGTTGGTCGAGGAGCCGATGACGTTCGGCACGCCCGCCATCTTCAGGACGTTCGGTACGTGTCCGCCGCCGCAGCCCTCGATGTGGAAGGCGTGGATCGTCCGGCCCTCCAGGACGCGCAGGGTGTCCTCGACCGACAGGCACTCGTTGAGGCCGTCGCTGTGCAGGGCGACCTGGACGTCGTGTTCCTCGGCGACGCGCAGCGCGGTGTCCAGGGCCCGGGTGTGGGCGCCCATGTCCTCGTGCACCTTGAAACCGGAGGCCCCGCCTTCGGCGAGGGCCTCCACGAGCGGCGCCGGGTCCGAGGAGGAGCCGCGGGCCAGGAAGCCGATGTTGACCGGCCAGGCGTCGAAGGCGCTGAAGGCGTGGCGCAGGGCCCACGGCGAGTTGACGCCGACGCCCCACACGGGGCCGAACTCCTGGCCGATGATCGTGGTGACGCCGCTGGCGAGCGAGGCCTCCATGATCCGCGGCGAGAGCAGGTGCACATGGGTGTCGACGGCGCCGGCCGTCGCGATCAGGCCCTCTCCGGAGACGATCGAGGTGCCGGTGCCGACGACGACGTCGACACCGTCGAGGGTGTCCGGGTTGCCGGCCCGCCCGATGGCGTGGATGCGGCCCTCGCGGATGCCGATGGACACCTTGCGGATGCCCTGCACGGCGTCGATGAGCAGCACGTTGCTGATCACGACGTCACAGGTCTCGCGGACGGCCGCGGCCTTCAGGTGGAGGCCGTCGCGGGCGGTCTTGCCGAAGCCGGCGAGGAACTCGTCGCCCGGCTTCTGCGAGTCGGACTCGACGCGTACGACGAGGCCGGAGTCGCCCAGGACGACGCGGTCGCCGGCCCGGGGGCCGTGCACGGAGGCGTACTCGTAGGGGTCCATCAGCTGTCCTCCTTCGGGGACTCGAACGGGGCGGAGGACAGGTAGTCGGGGGTTTCGCCGGCGCCGAGATAACCGCAGGCAGCGGCCCTGCGCAGGGCCTCCTCCTTCGCGCCGGGCGCGTCGAGCGGGCCGTCGACGAGGCCGGCGAAGCCGATGGCCACGCGGGCGCCGCCGATCGGCACGAGGCCGACCTCGGCCTCGCCGCCCGGGTCGAAGCGGGTCGACGCGCCGGCCGGGGCGGCGAGCCGCATCCCGTAGGCGGCGGCGCGGTCGAAGTCGAGCCGCGGGTTGGCCTCGAAGAAGTGGAAGTGCGAGGTCACGCTCACCGGCACGTCGGCCGTGTTGCGCACGGTCAGCCGGAGGGCCGGCTCGGTCTCCTCGTACGCGGGCCCCGGGAGCAGCGCGCCGGGCGCGCCCTCTCCGAGCGAGCCCCCGCCGATGGGGTCGGAGACCACGGCGAGCCGGGAGCCGTCGTCGAAGACGGCCTCGACGTGGACCTCGGTGACCACGTCGGCCACTCCGGGCAGGACGTCGTCGGGGCCGAGGACGGAGCGGGCCGCCTCGATGGCCTCGGCGAGCCGCCGGCCGTCCCGGGCCGCCTCGCAGACAGTGTCCGCGATGAGCGCGGTGGCCTCGGGAACGTTGAGCTTCAGGCCACGGGCCCGGCGGGCGCGAGCGAGCTCGGCGGCGCCGAAGAGCAGCAGCCGGTCGCGTTCCGTGGGGGTCAGTCGCACGCCGTGCACCTCCTGATCGAATCGAGCCGATGGAACGACTTTGAGCAACACTCTAAATGTTGAGACGGCATCTTCCAAGCATTGACGTGACCAAGAACCGTGGTTCACATTGGGCCACTGAGCCTGATAGAGCGCCGCTCTAAAACCGGCCCACGGAAATCCCCCCACGCCCCCACCCCCGTCCCCCACCCCCTCCCGGAGTTCCCATGGCGATAGAACAGCGCGGAGTCGACACCATCCCCGAGGTGGAACGCACCAGCGGCCCCCGCGACCTCGTCTCGATCCTGCTCGGCTCCAATCTCTGCCTCGGCGTGATCGTCTTCGGCTGGCTGCCGGTCTCCTTCGGTCTCGGCTGGTGGGCGTCGGTGACCTCGGTCGTCACCGGCACCCTCGTCGGCGTGGCCGTCACCGCCCCGCTCGCGCTGGTCTCGCTCCGCACCGCCACCAACCTCTCCACCTCCTCCGGCGCCTTCTTCGGCGTCCGCGGCCGCCTGGTCGGCTCGGTGGTCGGCCTGCTGCTCTCGCTCGGCTACACCGCGCTGACCCTGTGGATCGGCGGCGACGTGATGGTCGGCACCCTGGAACGCCTGATCGGCCTGCCCACCGGCGGCGCCACGCACGCCGCCGTCTACGCGCTCCTCGCCGCCCTCACGGTCGTCGGCGCGGTCTACGGCTACCGGCTGCTGCTCAAGCTGAGCCAGGCCCTGGCGATCGGCATGACCATCCTGCTCGCCATCGGACTCGTCGCGTACGCCGGTGACTTCACCACCGCGGCCGTGCCGGACACCCCGTACCTGCTCGGCTCCTTCTGGCCGACCTGGCTGCTCTCCGCGGTCGCCGCCGGACTCAGCGGCCCGG
Organism: Streptomyces sp. NPDC004788; assembly: GCF_053601115.1. Lineage (NCBI taxonomy): Bacteria > Bacillati > Actinomycetota > Actinomycetes > Kitasatosporales > Streptomycetaceae > Streptomyces > Streptomyces sp. NPDC004788. The sequence continues at coordinate 11,042 of NZ_JBSGBF010000027.1, read as the reverse complement.
TCGCCTTCATCACCCTGCTCGGCGACTACACCCGCTACATCTCGCCGGCGAAGCACAGCCCGAAGAAGGTCTGGCGCGCCACCTGTGTCGGCCTGGTCATCGGCCTGCTCGTGCCGCAGCTCTTCGGTACGTTCACGGCGCTGGCCGCCCGCGGCGGCACCGACTACGCCGGACCGCTCGTCGCGGCCTCGCCCGTCTGGTACCTGGTCCCGCTGCTGCTCTCCGCGACCGCCGGCTCGGTCGGCAACGCCGGACTGATGCTCTACTCCATGGGTCTGGACCTCGACGCGATCCTGCCGAAGGCCACCCGCGCCCGCGCCACCCAGGTCGTCGCGGCCGTGTCCACCGCCTTCGTCTTCCTCGGCCACTTCGCCTCGGACACGCAGACCGCGATGACGTCCTTCGTCCTGCTCCTGACCGCCATCGGCACGCCGTGGGCGGTCATCACGCTGATCGGGCACCGGCGATGTCGCGGCGAGTACGACGCCGAGGCGCTCCAGGTCTTCAACCAGCGCTCGCGCGGCGGCGTCTACTGGTTCAAGGCGGGCTGGCACCCCCGTGCCACGATCGCCTGGGCGATCGGCGCCGCGGTCGGCCTGACCGCGGTGTCGACCCCGCTCTACGAGGGCCCGCTGCTCTCCCTGACCGACGGGATCGACTGCAGCTTCGTGTTCTCGGGGATCGTCGGCGGCCTGCTGTACATGGCCCTGACGCCGGGGGCGGCGAAGACCGCGGAGGCCCCGGGCGCGGAGGCTCCGGGCGCAGAGGCTCCGGGCGCGGACGCGGAAGCGCCCGGGACGGAGACCGTCCCGGGCGCCCTGGTGGACTGAGCCCACTCGCCCACTCGCCCACTCGCCGGTGAGGAGCCACGCGCTCACTCGCCGGCGAGTCCGGCTATTCGCTCACTTGCCCAGCTCGTGCATCCAGCCGTGGACGTCCTCGGACTTGCCGGTCTGGATGGCGAGCAGGGCCTCGCGCAGCTTCATCGTGACCTCGCCGGGCACGCCGCCCGAGTGCTGCCAGTCGCCCCGGGCGGACTTGACCGTGCCGACCGGGGTGATGACGGCGGCGGTGCCGCAGGCGAAGACCTCGGTGAGGATGCCGTTCGCGGTGTCCTCCTGCCACTGGTCGATGGAGACGCGCGCCTCCACGGACTCGTAACCGAGGTCGTTGGCGACCTGCAGGAGCGAGTCACGGGTGACGCCCTCCAGGATGGAGCCGGAGAGGGTCGGCGTGACGATCTTGTTCTCGTTCCCGTACACGAAGTACAGGTTCATGCCGCCGAGCTCCTCGACCCACTTGTGCTCGACCGCGTCGAGGTAGCAGACCTGGTCGCAGCCCTTCTCCGCCGCCTCGGCCTGCGCGAGCAGGGAGGCCGCGTAGTTGCCGCCGGTCTTGGCGTCGCCCATGCCGCCGGGGACGGCGCGGACGCGGTCCTCGGAGGCCCAGATGGAGACGGGCTTGACGCCGCCCGGGAAGTACGCGGCGGCCGGGGAGGCGATGACCACGAACAGGTACTCGTTGGCCGGCCGGACGCCCAGGCCGACCTCGGTCGCGATCATGAACGGACGCAGGTAGAGGGACGACTCGCCGCCGTGCTCGGGAACCCACGCCTTGTCCTGCTGGACCAGCACGTCACACGCCTCGACGAAGGTCTCGACCGGCAGCTCCGGCATCGCGAGCCGGCGCGCGGACGACTGGAAGCGGCGGGCGTTGGCGTCGGGGCGGAAGGTGGCGACGGAGCCGTCGGGGCGACGGTACGCCTTCAGGCCCTCGAAGATCTCCTGGGCGTAGTGCAGGACGTTCGTCGCCGGGTCGAGGGAGAGCGGGCCGTACGGCACGAGCTGGCCGTCGTGCCAGCCGCGGCCCTCGGTCCAGCGGATGGTGACCATGTGGTCGGTGAAGTGGCGGCCGAATCCCGGGTTGGCCAGGATCGCCTCGCGCTCCGCGTCGGACAGCGGGCTGGAGGAGGGCTTGAGCTCGATGGTGGGCGTCGTCATGAGTGCTTGTCCTTCACCGGTTGTGTGGGTCGGACCGCGCTCACGCCGCTCCGCAGTCACACAGGTCACTGCTAGGACGTCCGAGCTTTCCCGCATGCCGCGGCCCCACGTCCGATTATCGCGCGTGGTGGCGCGGCACGAAACGGGTGGGTACGCGGAGAGGCGCGCGCGGTCCAAGGATTCGATGGTGGCACCGGGCGACCGCACAGGAACAGCCGCCGGGTGCTGGTGTGCGACCCGGCGGCTGGGTGGATGTCAGCGTCGGGTCAGCTCGCTACGCGTACCGCGAGCGCGTCGCCGATCTCGTCCGTCGTACGGACGCGGTCGCCGCGCTCGGTGAGGTCGGCGGCGACGGCCTCCTCGATCCGGGCGGCCTCGGTCTCGTGACCGAGGTGGCGCAGCAGCAGGGCGACCGAGAGCACGGTGGCCGTCGGGTCGGCCTTGCCCTGGCCGGCGATGTCCGGCGCGGATCCGTGGACCGGCTCGAACATGGAGGGGAACTCGCCGCTCGGGTTGATGTTGCCCGAGGCGGCGACGCCGATGCCGCCGGAGACGGCCGCGGCGAGGTCGGTGATGATGTCGCCGAAGAGGTTGTCGGTGACGATGACGTCGAACCGGGCCGGGTCGGTGACGAGGAAGATCGTCGCGGCGTCGACGTGCAGGTAGTCGGTCGTGACCTCGGGGAACTCGGCCGCGACCTTGTTGAAGATGTTCGTCCACAGGTGGCCCGCGAAGGTCAGCACGTTGTTCTTGTGGACCAGCGTCAGCTTCTTGCGGGGGCGGGCCTGGGCGCGGGCGAAGGCGTCCCGGACCACGCGCTCGACACCGTAGGCCGTGTTCACGGACACCTCGGTGGCGACCTCGTGCTCGGTGCCCTTGCGGATGGTGCCGCCGTTGCCGGTGTACGGGCCCTCGGTGCCCTCGCGGACGACGACGAAGTCGATCTCGGGCTGGCCGGCGAGCGGGGTGGCGACACCGGGGAGCAGCTTCGAGGGGCGCAGGTTGACGTGGTGGTCGAAGGCGAAGCGCAGCTTCAGGAGGAAACCGCGCTCCAGGACGCCGGACGGGACGGACGGGTCGCCGATCGCGCCGAGCAGGATCGCGTCGTGCTGCCTGAGGGCGTCGAGGTCGGCGTCGGTGAGGGTCTCACCGGTGGCGTGGTAGCGCTGGGCGCCGAAGTCGTACTCCTTCGTCTCCAGCTTCACATCCTCGGGAAGGACGGCCGCGAGGACCTTGAGGCCCTGGGCCACGACCTCCTGGCCGATTCCGTCGCCGGGGATGACTGCGAGATTGATGCTGTGAGACATGTCGGCACCCTACTCTTCGTCCCATCGTCTGACACGTTCCGTCCACCATGTGGACGAACGGACAGCCGTGGAGGGACGGTCTTTCCTGCGGATCAGTGACCGGTGGAGCCGCCGTTGTCACGGCGGTCGAGGGCGCGCTGGAGGGCGGCGGCGGCGTTCTGGCGGGCCTCGTCGGAGGGACGGGCGACGGAGTGGCGGACGCGGCGGGCGGTCTGAGCGGCCATGAGGGATCGACTCCTTGAGATCAGTTCTCCGGACGTGCGGGCACGGAGGGGCGTGGTGATCGAAGGCGCCGGAAGGGGCGGGGAGCGCCGCCGCAGGGGTTGCCTGCTCGGGGGCGTCGCACTCTCGACCGCCCTGCGCTCGATGGAGCGGGACGTTCGGCTTCTACAAAGCTAGGACAGCGGGCTGCTTCTGTCTCCACAATTACTCGGACTTCCTACTATCTGAGACGGCAGTCAGCCCGCCCGGCGCCCGGACTGCGCCCGCAGCTCCCGGATCAGCGCCCGCACGGCGAGGGATCCGCCCAGCTCAGGGGTGGTGACATAGCCGACCGAGCGGGTCGGGCGCGCCGTTCCGAGATCGGTGATCTCGACCGAGGGCGGTGCTCCGACCAGGGACAGTTCCGGCATCACGGCCATGCCGAAACCACTGCTCACCATCGAGAGCACCGCTCCGTCGTCCTCCGCCTCGACGGTCGCCGGCGGCAGCCACTCCTGTGCGGCCCACCACTCCCTGGTGTACGAGGTGCAGTTCTCCACCCAGTCGACCAGCGGCAGCGAGCGCGGCGCCGGATGCCCGGCCGGATGCACCAGCGCGTACCCCTCCTCCAGGAGCACGCCTCCGATCAGCTCCGGCGGTACGGGCGAGGTGGTGCCGATCGTCGCGATGCCGAGGTCCGCCCGCCCGTCGAGCACCTCACCGGCCGTGCCGCGCCCCACCTCCCGCACGATCCGCACCTCGGGCGCGATCCCCGGATGCCGGGCCGTGAGCCGCTCCAGGGCCGGCGGCAGCAGATGCAGGGCGGCGCTGCGGAAGGCGGCGATCCGCAGCGGGCCGGAGAGGGTTCCGGCTCCGCCGCCCCGGCCGACGGCCGCCGCCGCGGCGGCCCGCACCTCGGCGCCCATCACCTCCAACAGCCGCAGCACCCGCCGGGCATGACCGAGCGCCACCTCCCCCGCCGCCGTGGGCGTCGCGCCCGTCCGGCCCCGCTCGAAGAGGACCGCCCCGAGCTTGCGCTCGCTCGTGCGCACGGAGTGGGAGACGGCCGACTGGGTCATGCCGAGCGCCGCCGCGGCGGCCGAGAAGCCGCCCGCGCGCGCCACGGCCAGCAGGATCCGCAGTTCGCCCACGGCGGGCAGGGGTTCGGTCGCCATCGGGGGTCTCACCTCGTCGTATGAGCGGGATTCATGGAACGGGAGCAGCCATCGACGCTACCTGCTGCCCGGCCGCCGGATTCCTTCCTACGGTCGTCCGCATGACGAACGAGACCATGATCACCGTCCGGCAGACCGCCCGCCCCGACGGCTTCCCCACCCCCGGGCTCTTCTCCTTCACCGAGTCCCCGCTCCCCGCCCCCGGACCCGGCACCGCCCTGGTCGAGAACCTGCTCTGGTCCGTGGACCCCTACCACCGCGAGGCGATGGACGGCGACTTCCTCTGGACGCTCGGCTCGCCCATGGAGGGCCGGACCCTCGGCCGGGTGCTCGACTCCCGCGACCCGGCGCTGCGCCCCGGCGAACTGGTCCTGCACCGCAAGGGCTGGCGCACCCACTCCGTGGTCGCCCGCGCCGAGGTCCGCCCGGTCCCCGACCTCGGCCCCGGGGTGCCGCTCGCCGCGCACCTCAGCGTCCTCGGCGGCACCGGGCTCTCGGCGTACGTGGGGCTGACCCGGATCGCCCGGCTCCAGCCCGGCGAGGACCTGTTCGTGTCGGCGGCCGCGGGCGGGGTCGGCACGGCGGCCGGCCGCTTCGCCCGGCTGCTCGGCGCCGGCCGGATCGTCGGCAGCGCGGGCTCGGCGCGCAAGGTCGCCCACCTCACCGAGCGCATCGGCTTCGACGCGGCCTTCGACTACCACGACGGCCCGGTCGCCGAACTGCTCGCGAAGGCCGCCCCGGGCGGCGTCGACACCGTCCTCGACGGGGTCGGCGGCGACCACCTGGAGGCCGCGATCGGCTCGCTGCGCGACCACGGGCGGATCGCCTGGGTCGGCGCGGTCGCCCAGTACCACTCCCTCGCCACTCCCCCGCCCGCCCCGCGCAACCTGTTCGACCTGGTGGAGAAGAGCGGCCGCCTGGAGGGCTTCCTGGTGCGCACCCACATGGACGCGCAGGAGGAGCTGTACGACTTCGCCGTGGAGCACCTGCGCAGCGGGCGCCTTGAGCCGGACGTCACGGTGGTGGAGGGCTTCGAGCACATCGTGACGGCGTTCCTGGGCATGCTGCGCGGCGAGAACACCGGGAAGATGCTGGTCGCGAAGGAAGGACTGGACAGCTAGCTAGATTGCTTTCCTACCTAGGTAGTGATGAAATGCCGTCATGGCCGCAGACCGCAGATCCAGCTGGCTCAAGGGAGTCCTCGACCTGCTCGTCCTCTCCTGCCTGACCGACGGCGAGAGTTACGGGTACGAGATCGCCAAGTCGCTCGCCGAGGCGGGCCTGGGCGAGATCAAGGGCGGGACGCTGTATCCCGTACTGAACCGCCTGGAGGAGGCGGGCCTGGTGGAGGCCGAGTTCCGGGCCGCCGAGCGCGGACCGGGGCGGCGCTACTACCGGCTCACCGAGCGGGGGCGTACGCATCTGGCGGCCGAGAGCGCGGCCTGGACGGAGTTCCACCGGGCCGTACGAGGCAAGCTGCAAGCGGGGGGAAACGCATGAACACCGACGCCTACTTCACCGAACTCGCGCAGGCGCTGCGCACGTCCGGCGTCCCCGAGGAGCAGCTCGCGCGGACCGTCGACGAACTGCGCGCCCACCTCGCCGAGTCGGGCACGGCCCCGGAGGAGGAGTTCGGCCCGGCCGCACTGTTCGCGGCCTCGCTCGGCGGGCTCGCCCCGGCGCCCGGCGAGCCGGACCGGGCGGCGGAGCACTGGACCTGGACGGCGGACCTCTTCAACGACCGGCGGATGCTCGCGGTCCACGGCGACCAGGGCTGGGAGGTGGAGCACCTGGACTCGCTCGGCCGCTTCGTGTGCCGCCGGGCGCCCGGGGTCGCGCTCGCCTGGGAGTACCGCCGCGAGGTGATCGCCGGCCGGCGCCGCGCCAAGGTGCTCGCCGAGCTGGACCCGGAGGGCTGGGAGCTGTGCGGCGAGTGGCTGGTGTACGGCTACTTCAAGCGCCCCAAGGCGGCGACCGCGGGACCCGCCGGCAGTCTGGACGCGCCGCCGGCGGCGCCGGAGAAGGTCTGGTTCCTGAGCCGCCGCGCCAAGGCGCTGCTCGCGGTGTGGGCGCTGGCGTGCGGCGCCGCGTACCTGTCGCTCGGCCTGCCGGGCTTCGCGATCCTGGTCGCGGTCGGCAGCGCGCTGTCGGCGGTGTACACGGCGAACCTGGAGACGAGGAAGGGCAAGGCCGTGAACGCCCGTACCGCCGCCCAGAAGGACTGACGGAGCGGCCCATGGGGAGTCACATGACGTCCCCGTCCCGCCAGTCGAAGACCAGCGGCTCGGCCGGGTCCGGCAACGGGCGCCCGGCCGCCGGCCGCAGATACGTCGAGTCCTCCTCGGCCGGCAGCCGCACGATCCCCGCCGGGCTCAGCGTCTCGATCCGCCCGCGCCACAGCCGCCATCCGCGCCCCCGGTAGAGCCCGGACCCGCCCTCCGACGCGGACAGCGCCCCGAAGGCGTAGGCCCCGTCGATCGCGCGCTCCAGCTCGCCCATGATCCGCCCGCCGAGGCCCTGCCGCCGCAGCTCGGCCCGTACGGCCACGGCCTCGACGTACCCGACGCGGTGCGAGCGCCCGTGGTGCAGCACGCGCCGCATCACCAGGCTGCCGTGCGCGGCGATGCCCCACTCGTCCTCGGTCCAGGCGTGGAGGCCGCCGAGGGAGTGGTCCCAGTCCTCGTCGGAGAAGTCCCCGTCGAAGGCGTCGTCCAGCATCTCGCGCACGGCGCGGAGCCGATCGGGGCCGAGCTCGTGGGTGGGTGCGGTCCAGACGGTCATGCCCCCAGTCTCCTCCGGCGCTCTCGCCGGCCGCGGGACGGCGGAATGGAAACCGCCCCCGACCTCGGTTGGGGGACCAAGGAAGGGGGCGGTGTTCAGGGGCGGGCCCCATCGGGGCCCGCGGGGGGGGCTCAGCCCATGTGCGGGTAGCCGTACTCGGTCGGCGGGACCAGCGTCTCCTTGATGGCCCGGGTCAGGGTCCAGCGCATCAGGTTCTGCGGGGCACCGGCCTTGTCGTTGGTGCCGGAGGCGCGGCCGCCGCCGAAGGGCTGCTGGCCGACGACGGCGCCGGTCGACTTGTCGTTGATGTAGAAGTTGCCCGCGGCGAAGCGCAGCTTCTCCATCGTGTACGCGGCGGCGGCGCGGTCGTTCGAGATGACCGAGCCGGTGAGGGCGTAGTCGGAGACGGACTCCATCTGGGTCAGCATCTCGTCGTACTTGTCGTCCTCGTACACGTGGACGGCGAGGATCGGGCCGAAGTACTCGGTCGTGAAGACCTCGTTCTCCGGGTCGGTGCACTCGATGACCGTCGGGCGGACGAAGTAGCCCTCGGAGTCGTCGTAGGTGCCACCGGCGACGATCGTGCAGGTCTCGTCGGCCTTGGCGCGGTCGATGGCGGCCTTGTTCTTGGCGAAGGCGCGGTCGTCGATGACGGCGCCGATGAAGTTCGACAGGTCGGTGACGTCACCCATCTTGATGCCGTCGACCTCGGCCGCGAACTCCTCCTTGAAGCCGTCGTTCCAGATGGAGGCCGGGATGTACGCACGCGAGGACGCGGAGCACTTCTGGCCCTGGAACTCGAAGGAGCCGCGGGTCAGCGCGGTCTTCAGGACGGCGCGGTCGGCGCTGGGGTGGGCGACGACGAAGTCCTTGCCGCCGGTCTCGCCGACGATCCGCGGGTAGGAGCGGTACTTCTCGATGTTGTTGCCGACCGTCTTCCACAGGTGCTGGAAGGTCCTGGTCGAGCCGGTGAAGTGGATGCCGGCCAGGTCGCGGTGGTTCAGGGCCACCTCGGAGACGGCGATGCCGTCGCCGGTCACCAGGTTGATGACGCCCTTCGGCAGGCCGGCCTCCTCCAGGAGCTCCATGAGGAGCACGGCGGAGTGGGTCTGGGTCGGGGACGGCTTCCAGACCACCACGTTGCCCATGAGGGCGGGGGCGGTGGGCAGGTTGCCGGCGATGGCCGTGAAGTTGAACGGCGTGATCGCGTAGACGAAGCCCTCGAGCGGGCGGTGGTCCAGACGGTTCCAGACGCCCGGCGAGTTCGCCGGCGGCTGCTCGGCGAGGATCTGGCGGGCGTAGGCCACGTTGAAGCGCCAGAAGTCGACGAGCTCACAGGGGGTGTCGATCTCGGCCTGCTGGGCGGTCTTCGACTGGCCGAGCATGGTGGAGGCGGCCAGCGTCTCGCGCCACGGGCCGGCGAGCAGCTCGGCGGCGCGCAGGATGATCGCGGCGCGGTCGTCGAAGGACATCGCGCGCCAGGCCGGGGCGGCGGCCAGGGCGGCGTCGATGGCGTCCTGGGCGTCCTGCTGGGTGGCGCCGGCGAAGGTGCCGATGACGGACTTGTGGTTGTGCGGCTGCACGACGTCGACGCGCTCGCCGCCGCCCATGCGCTTCACGCCGCCGATGGTCATCGGCAGCTCGCGCGGGTTGTCGGCCAGCTCCTTGAGCTTGGCCTCCAGGCGGGCGCGCTCGGGCGAGCCGGGGGCGTAGCCGTGCACCGGCTCGTTGACGGGAGTGGGGACCTGGGTCACAGCGTCCATGAGTCTCTTAACTCCTTCAGAGGGGTGGGGCTCAGCCCTTGGTGAGGATGGAGCGGACGAAGAAGAGGAGGTTGGCCGGCTTCTCCGCCAGGCGGCGCATGAAGTAGCCGTACCAGTCGGTGCCGTACGCGGTGTAGACGCGCATCCGGTGGCCCTCGGCCGCGAGCCGGTTCTGCTCCTCGGTGCGGATGCCGTACAGCATCTGGAACTCGTACTCGTCCAGCTTGCGCCCGGCGCGGCGGGCGAGCTCCTGGCCGACGGAGATGAGCCGGGGGTCGTGGGACCCGATCATCGGGTAGCCCTCGCCCTCCATCAGGATCTTCATGATCCGGACGTAGGCCTTGTCGATCTCGGGCTTGTCCTGGATCGCGACGGACGCGGGCTCCTTGTAGGCGCCCTTCACGATGCGCACGCGCGAGCCGTTGGCGGCCAGGCGGCGGGCGTCGTCCTCGGTGCGGAAGAGGTACGCCTGGATGACGCAGCCGGTCTGCGGGAAGTCCTTCCGCAGCTCCTCGTGGATGGCGAACATCGAGTCGAGGGTGGTGTGGTCCTCGGCGTCCAGGGTGACCGTGGTGCCGATCTCGGCGGCGGCCGCGACGACCGGGCGGACGTTGGCGAGGGCCAGCTCGTGGCCGTTCTCCAGGGACTGGCCGAACATCGAGAGCTTCACCGACATCTCGGCGCGGGCGCCGAGGCCCAGCTCCTTGAGGCGGCCGATGAGCTCCAGGTAGGCGTCGCGGGCGGCGTGGGACTGCTCGACGGTGGTGATGTCCTCACCGACGACGTCGAGGGTGACCTCCAGGCCGCGGGCGGCGAGGTCCTGCACGATCGGGATGACGTCGCCGACGGTCTCGCCCGCGATGAAGCGGGCGACGACCTGCTTGGTCCCGGGGGCGGCCGACACGAAACGGCGCATCTTGTCGCTGCGCGACGCGGCGAGGATCACGGGACCCAGCACGGGGCACCTCCAGAGGGCAGGGTGACGAAAGGTGTCGCACCCGGATGTACGTGACCAACCGGGAACAGCACGAAGAACCACCGTGAAACCTAAGGATCGCTCCGATCGTCCGCCATCTACAGCTGTCACGCATCCGTGGCCGCGCTCTCAGACATCTGTCTGAAGGCGCGGGCGAACGGTGCGACAATGGGCGCCGTGAAGGGCGATTACCAGGACCTGGTGGACGAGATCTCGACGCTGCTCGGCGCCCCCGCGACCCTGGAGAACCGGGACTTCGGGCTGATCGCCTTCGGCGCGCACGACTCCGAGGACGACAGCGCCATGGACCCGGTCCGCACCCGCTCGATCCTCACCCGGAAGTCCACCCCGGCGGTCCGGGCCTGGTTCGAGGGCTTCGGCATCACCCGGGCGACCGGCCCGGTCCGCATCCCGGCCGCGCCCGACGCGGGCGTGAACCGGGGCCGGATCTGTCTGCCGGTACGCCATCGGGGCGTGGTCCTCGGTTACGTGTGGCTGCTCGACGCCGAGCCGGGCCCCTCGCACGCCCAGCTGACCGCCGCCATGGAGGTCGCCGCCCGGATCGGCGACCTGCTCGCCGACGAGGAACGGGCCGGCGCCGACCTCTCCCGCGAACTGCGCGCGACCCTGACGGCGGAACGCGGCTGGCAGTACGACATGGCGGTCGCCGCCCTCCGCACCGCCCTCGGCCCGGACGCCGACGGCCTGCACGCCCTGATCTGCCTGGCCCCCTGGCCGGACGAGGACTCCCCGTCCCCGCGCACGGTGCCGGGCGCGGCGGCTCTCTGCACGGTGCCGTGGAGCCGGCCGCGAACGGGCGACCCGGGGCCCGGCGGCAC